>NZ_RAWL01000076.1:0-25771 GCF_003668885.1 Corallococcus sp. AB049A
GCCCTTCAGCGTGTGGCCGGCCTCCTGCAGCGCCCAGGCGACACCCTTGAGGTACTCACCCCACTCCTTGCCGGCGCGAGTCAGCGGCCCGATCTCGAAGGACAGGGACTCGCCGTAGTCGAGCGAGTGGACGACGACGCGGCGGTCCTCGCGCGGACGCAAGGCGATCCACACCTCGCGGTCGATGGCGATGGGGAGCACGAAGCCGTCGTTGTAGTCGGTGTGCTCACCGATGAGGTTGACGCGGCCCGGGGCCCGCACGACGGCGGTGGGGGCCGCGCCGAAGCGCCGGTGGAAGTCCTGCTCGACCTGTTCGCGAAGCGTCATGGATGTGTTCACCAGGGTGGAGACGCGAGTGGAGCCTCAAGCTCCGGAGACGGAGAAGCGGTACACGGTGCGCGAGCGGTACTCTTCGCCCGGGCGCAGGATGGTGGAGGGGAAGGCCGGCTGGTTCGGTGAGTCTGGCAGGTGCTGGGTCTCCAGCGCGAAGCCGAAGCGGTGGTGGTAGACGGCGCCCCGCTTCCCCTTCAGCGTGCCGTCCAGGAAGTTGCCGGAATAGAACTGCATGCCCGGCTCCGTGGTGTGGACCTCCATCACCCGGCCGGTGGTGGGCTCCAGCACGTGCGCGGCCCGCGTCAGCGCGCCGGGCTGGCCCCCCTTGTCGAGCACGAGGCAGTGGTCATAGCCAAT
The DNA here is from genome assembly GCF_003668885.1 of Corallococcus sp. AB049A. Taxonomy (NCBI): domain Bacteria; kingdom Pseudomonadati; phylum Myxococcota; class Myxococcia; order Myxococcales; family Myxococcaceae; genus Corallococcus; species Corallococcus sp. AB049A. The sequence continues at coordinate 691 of NZ_RAWL01000076.1, forward strand.
CCCGTTGCGCAGCTGCTCGTCGTCCTGCCGGATGCGCGCGCCAATGGCGGTGGGCCGCCGGAAGTCGAACGGCGTGCCCGTCACGTCGCGCAGCGGCCCCAGCGGGATGGACGTCGCGTCAATCGGGACGAAGCGGTCCGCGTTGAACGTGACGACATGGTCCAGGATGTCGCGCTGCCCGTCGCCCGCGAGGTTGAAGTAGCTGTGCTGCGTGAGGTTGACCGGCGTGGGCCTGTCCGTGGTGGCGTGGTAGTCGAAGACGAGCGCGTTGCCGGCGGTCAGCGTGTACGTCACCCGCGCCGTCAGCGTCCCCGGATAGCCCTCCTCGCCGTCGGGGCTGACGTAGGTGAGGACCAGGCCCATGCCCTGAGCATCCTCGAAGGGCGCCGCCGTCCACACCACCTTGTCGAAGCCCTTGAGCCCGCCGTGCAGGTGGTTCACCCCGTTGTTCGTCGCCAGCGTGTACTGCCGGCCGTCGAGCGTGAAGCGGCCCCGCGCGATGCGGTTGCCATAGCGGCCGACCAGCGCGCCAAAGTACGGGGACTCCGCCACGTAGTCCGCCAGCGCGTCGTAGCCCAGCACCACGTCGTCGAAGCGGCCGTCCCGGTCCGGCACGCGCAGGCTCAGGAGGATGCCGCCGTAGTTCGTGACGCGCGCCTCCATCCCCTGCCGGTTGGTGAGCGTATAGACATCCACCGGCTGACCGCCCGGGGCCGTACCAAAGGGACTCCGCTCCACGCGGCCTCCTGCGATGAAGATGGGCGCGCGAGACTACGTCAGGCGATCTCGCGCCGGAAGCAAGAGCTGGAAACCCCGCTCCGGGTGAACCCGCGCACGTCCCCGGGTCCACGAATCACAGACAAGTGGACATAGGTCCAATCCATGACGCAGAGAGTCTTATCTTTCCTCTTGGCCCGGGACGCCACGAAACACTGATAACTCGTCTTGACACCCTCCAGACCCTAAGGCAGATGCCACCCGAACAAACCAGGATTGCATGAAATTTTAGGAGAGCACTGGATGCGTTTGAAGAAGTTTCTTCCTTGTCCGACCTCCCTCGCGCTGCTGATGCTCTCCACCGCCCCGTCCGGAGCCCTTGCGGCCCAGGCGGATGCGCCCCTGCGGACCGCGGAGAACACGCCGTCCGCTCCTGACGCCGGGACGGACGCCGGGACCGTGGTGCAGGCCCCCCCGCAGCAGGTGGACGCAGGCACGTACGCCGAAGCCACCGAGCCCTACGACGTCGGCGCTGACGAGTTCTACGAGGAGGTCGTCGTCGTCGGCCTCCAGCGCAGCATGCAGCAGGCGCAGACCATCAAGCGCGACTCCGATCAGATCGTCGACACGGTGGTGGCGCAGGACATTGGCAAGCTGCCGGACGTGACCGTCTCCGAGACGGCGGCGCGCATCCCGGGCGTCCAGGTGGACCGCGCCCGCGGCGAGGCGAACGGACAGGTGCTGGTGCGCGGCCTGCCCGACCTCACGACGACCTACAACGGCCGGGAGATCTTCACGGCGGAGACGCGCAGCGTCGCCCTCGCGGACTTCCCGGCGGGCGGCATCGCGGCGCTGGAGGTCTTCAAGTCCACGACGGCCGATCAGGTCGAGGGCGGCCTCGCGGGCCTCATCGACGTGCGCTCCCGCCGGCCGTTCGACTTCGACGGCTTCGAGGTCTCCGGCGCCGTGCGGGGTTCCTACGCCAACCAGTCCGGCCGGGCGGATCCGAACGCCAACCTGCTCATCACCGACCGCTGGAAGACCGGCGCGGGCGAGCTGGGCGCGCTGGTCAACCTCTCCTATACCCGCCTCAACTACCTGGACTCCGCGCGCTGGAACACCGGCTTCATCAATCCCGGCACGGACGCCGTCACGGGTCAGCAGTTCGTCTCCCCGGACGTGGTGGGCATCTTCTACGGCGGGGGCCAGCGCGAGCGGCCGTCCGTCAACGCCTCGGTGCAGTGGAAGCCGAACGACGCGCTCGAGTTCTATGTCGACGGACTCTGGCAGGGCTACCGCGACCAGGTCTCCGACCGTCAGCTGGAGATGCGGCTGTGGGGCGACGGCCACCGCTACACCAACGTGACGCTGCGTCCGGGCACGACGGACCAGGCGCAGAGCATGACCGTGGAGAACGCCGCCCGGCCGTTCATGTTCCAGGGCGCCACCGAACGCAAGACGGACACCGTCCAGGTCGCCATCGGCGGCGTGTACGACGCGGGGCCGCTGCGCGTCACGGCGGACGTCGCGCGGACGAACAGCCGGTTCGACCTGTCGCTCTACAGCTTCGACCAGGAGCTGGCCACCTCCCCCACGTTCGACGTCAACTTCGACGTGCCCCGGGGGCCCGGCGGCATGGAGTTCATGCTGCAGGACTATGATCTGACGGACGCCGCCAACTACCGCTACGTCGGCTTCTTCGACCGCTCGTATGTCGCGGCGGGTGACGACTGGCAGGCCCGCGCGGACGCCGACCTGCGGACGGGCGTGTCCTTCCTCCCGACCATCGAGTTCGGCCTCCGGGCCACGACGCGCGACGCCTACCAGGAGAACGGCCAGCGCTACTGCGCCGACGATGACGGCGGCAACCCCGGCGCGCCCTGCGGCCTGGCGGCCGGGACGCCGCTCACCGACATGCCGGTGGACCTCCATGTGTTCCGCGGCGGCTTCCGCGGCGGCGGGGACATCCAGCGGACGCGCACGTGGGTGGTGCCGACGTATGACAGCCTCCGCAACAACGTGGAGCAGCTGCGCGCCATCCAGGGCTTCAACCCGGGCGACCCGGAGCGGCTGCGCATCTTCGACGCGAGCGAGCAGACCTATGCCGGCTACGGCCAGGGCCGCTATGCGTTCAAGATCGGCAGCGTGCCGGTGGACGGCGTCGTCGGCGTCCGCGTGGTGGGCACGCACACGGAGGTCTCCACCACGTCGGTGGACGGTGTCGTCCAGAAGGGCAGCGGCAGCTACACCAACCTGCTCCCCAACGCCACCACGCGCATCCGCCTTGTTCCCGGCGTGCAGCTGCGGCTCACCGCCAACCAGACGCGCACGCGTCCGGGCTTCGACCAGATGCGCCCCGTCACCCTCGGCTCGCCCCCGCCCTGTCTGAATGATCCGAACCCGCCGCCGGGCTGTCAGATCACCGGCAGCGGTGGCAACCCGGACCTGGAGCCCGTGCGTTCCAACAACTACGACGCCTCGCTGGAGTACTACTTCCTGCAGACCGGCATGGCGTCACTCGCCCTGTTCCACCGGGACATCAAGGGCTTCATCACGAACCTGGATGTGACGCGGGACGACCCCACCTACGGGGCGGACCGGGTGCGCGTGAACATCCCGGTGAACGGCGGCGAGGGCAGCATCCAGGGCTTCGAGGCGTCCGTCGGCACGTTCTTCGACTTCCTCCCGGAGGGCTTCGCGAGGGGCTTCGGCGTCTACGCCAACGTCACGTACCTGGACGACGAGCAGGCCTTCCCCACGGGCTTCAACCTGGCGCTGGGCGAGACGGGCCGCATCCCCGGCGTGTCCAAGTGGTCCTACAACCTCGTCGCCATGTACGAGCGCGACGGGCTCTCCGCGCGGCTGGCGTACAACCGCCGCTCGCGGTGGATCACCAGCTACGTCCAGAACCCCGACGGCGACGGCTTCACGGGCGAGTACGTGGACGGCGTCGCGCGGCTCGACTTCTCCGCGAGCTTCGCGCCCTGGAAGTCGAAGCCGCTGGACGGCCTCTCCTTCACGTTCGACGCGTCCAACATCCTCGGCAATCCCTACCGGAGCTTCCGGCAGTTCACGCCCGAGGGTGACACGTACCCCCGCGACGTGCGCTACGAGGAGAGCATCTTCGCGCTGGGCCTGCGCTTCCGCATCTAGCGCCCACCGGTCCGCGTTGAAGCTCCCGCAGCCGGGAGCTTCAGCGCGGGGCCAGGCGGGGCACGCCGTTCTGCCATGACAGTTCGGCGAGGTGCATGAAGCGGCCCTGGTTCGCGGGCCCGCAGGACGGGGTCGCGGACCAGGAGTGGAACGCCATCAGGTCCTTGCCGCCGGCCTGGAACACGGCCTGATGACCGGGGCCGCTGAGGCAGGGCTGGGACGTGCTGGCGAGGAACGGATTGGTGGGCGCATCCACGCAGGGGCCCAGCGGCCCCTCGCAGGTGGCGTAGCCGACGGCGTAGCTCGACACTCGCTCCGAGTCCTGCCAGCCATAGTCCCCGGCGGAGAAGAACAGGAAGTACGCCCCACCCCGCTCCACCATGGTGGGCGCCTCCACCACGTGCCGCTCCCAGGGCTTGTCATTGCGCAGCAGCGAGACAGGCTCGCCCACGAGCTGGAGTCCGTCCTGGGAGAGCCGCTGGGCGAAGAGCTCCGTCGGCTTGTTGAAGGCGGAGTGGTTCCCGTCGTTCTTGAAGTAGAGGTAGAGCTGCCCGTCCGAGGCCCGGAAGGGGCTCGCGTCGATGGTGCCGCCGAGCGCCTCCTGGCAGACGAGGGGCGCGGAGGCCTCCGACGTGAACGGCCCGAGCGGATCCTGGCTGGTCGCGGCGCCAATGCACTGCAGGCCATTGGCCGTGTGACGTGCGGTGAAATAGAGCACGTAGCCGGCGTCGGTCTTCAGCACCTCGGGGGCCCAGGTGAAGCCTTCCTTCGCCCACGTGGGCAGGACCGGCATTGCGTCGTGCTTGCGGCCGGACGCCCCCTCCTCCATGAGCAGCCGCCAGTTCATCAAGTCGGTGGAGGCCGCCATCTGCACGTTGGCGCCGTCATTCGTCGCGTAGGCGAGGTAGCGCCCCTCGTGCTCGAGGATGAACGGGTCCGGGAAGTTGGCCCGGAACACGGGCGGGAAGGACACGCCGGCCCGAGGGGGCGTCTCGCTCTTCGTGGCACAGCCATTCAGGACCAGGGCGGCGGCGAGAAGGCCGCGGAACGATGTGCTGCCGATGCCGGACAAGGGAGTTCTCCTGAAGGCTGTTTGTCTGGAGGGTATCAGGCGTCACCACGGTCGTGGAGCCACGCCGTGATATCCAACCGCACCATGCCGATCCGCTATCGCAACCCCGTCCACGATGGATACTTCGCCGACCCGTTCGTGCTGCGCACGCAAAGCGGATACGTCGCCTATGGCACCGGGAAGGTCGTCGACGGACGACCGTTCGAGGTCCTCACCTCCCCGGACCTCGTGCACTGGACCTCGGTGGGCGGCGCGCTGGAGCCGCTGCCGTCCAGTCAAGGCACGGACTACTGGGCGCCGGAGGTCGCGGAGCACGGCGGGCGCTGGTGGATGTATTACTCGGTGGGGTTCGAGGACCGGGGCCACCACCTGCGCGTCGCGGTGGCGGACGCGCCCACGGGCCCGTTCCGGGACCAGGGCATCAACCTGACCCCGAACGAGCGGTTCGCCATCGACGCCTCGCCGTTCCGGGATGACGACGGGACCTGGTACCTCTTCCACGCCCGGGACGTGCTGGAGGGAGCGCGGGTCGGAACGATGCTCGCGGTGGACGTGCTCGACGGGATGACGGCCCTGCGCGGCGGAGCGCGCACGATGCTCACGCCCTCGGATGACTGGCAGATCTACCAGCGCCAGCGCCCGATGTACGGCCAGGTCCATGACTGGCACACGCTGGAGGGACCGTCCGTCGTGAAGCGGCACGGGCGCTACTGGTGCTTCTACTCCGGAGGCTCATGGCTCACGCCGTCGTACGGCGTCGCGTATGCCGTCGCGGACCACCCGCTCGGGCCGTGGACGGAGCCAAAGGGTGCGCCCCGGTTGCTGCGCACGGTCCCCGGCCGCGTCCTCGGCCCCGGGCACAACAGCGTCGTCGTGGGGCCTGACGGTCAGGACGTGATGGTCTACCACGCGTGGGACGTGGGCCAGACGGCACGGCGGCTGTGCATCGACCCCATCGTGTGGACGCCGGAGGGCCCTCGGGTGCTCGGACCGACGGATGAGGAGGTCGAGCTGCCTCGGCGGTAGGTGCCAGGGTTGGGTGCTAACCTTCGCGCCCATGACACGGTGTCCACGGTGCGGCGGGTGGAGCAAGCACATGCTCCGGTGCACGGCCTGCGGGGCCATCTACCCCAAGTTCATCCAGACGCCCCCGCGCCGGATTGGACGCAGCGAAGCGAAGCTCCAGCGCAAGCTCCATCAGAAGTACGCCTGTGACTTCCACGTCCCCTTCCCGCTGAAGCGGCCGAAGGGGATGACGTTCCTCTCGTCGCGCCACAAGTACCGGCTCGCCAAGGTGATCCGCTTCCGCGAGCTGAAGCCAGAGGGGACGCACGCCCACACCTATACGCGCTCCGACAAGTCCAAGAACCACGGAGACGAGTTCACCCCCTACAAGCCTCCCGACCCACCGCTCGCCTGGAACAAGACCCGGAACGAGTACGAGCGGCAGCGGCCCACGCCCGCGAACGTCTCCGGCTTCAAGAACTTCCTGGAGACGCTCGACGTACCGGAGGACCTGTCCGAGCAGGAACGCGAGAGCTGGTCCTCGGACAGCGTCCTCTACGACGCCATCCTCCGCCATGAGACACGCAACAGCCGCTTCCTGGCGGAGAAGCTGAAGCACCCATCGGTCTACGTGGCCAATGACTACCCATGCCTGCAAATCGACGTGGGCCGGCTCATCCAGCAGCACATCACGGATGAAACCTATATCAAGCGCTTCGTCGAATACGCCGCCTCCATCCTGAACGGCTACATCGACTTCATCGCCTTCCGGGCGGGCTTCTTCATGCCCTGCGTGATCCGCTCCAGCTTCGGCTTCCTGACGCCCACCACGGCGGAGACCGGGCCGTCCATCCGGCTGGCCCTGGGCATCGCCCCCAAGGGCTACCTGATGTGTGTCTGGGAGGCCATCGAGTGGTTCCTGGAGGACCTGCGGGAGTTCCTGTCCACGGGGCTCAACCAGACGGTGGACGTGCCGTTCTTCCGCAGCAAGCGTTACGTCCAGTACCGCGGGACGGACGAGGCCCCCTTCAAGTCCACGAGCACCGTCCTGGACTACCTCACCCAGAAGGTCGACAAGCGGAAGGGGTTGCTGGAGGACGCGCAGCGCACGTTCAGCGGCGCGTCCCTCGCGACCCAGAAGAGCTATGACGCCCTGGCGCGGGAGGGCAACGGCATCAGCGGAGCCATCCAGGCGGTCCTGGACGGCAGCCTCTGGAGCATCACGGGCACGGCGAAGCAGCCCACCCTGAGCTTCAACGCATCCGGGGACCTGGAGCGCTACACGCTCGACCTGGAGAAGCTGGAGGTGCCGTGCCGGTTCGACTCCCAGGATGACTCGGACTTCCTGGAGCTGACCAACCTCCTGCTGCACCGCACCCGGGCGGCGTACGACCCCGTGCGGGATGATCAGTTCTCACGCTGGAAGGCCGCGGTCTTCGCGACGGAGAAGACCGTGCTCGAAAGCGTCAGCACGGTGCGGCTGCGGATGCTGGAGGACGACGAGGAGGACGACGGCGGCGCCTCGGACTCCGACGAGGAGTTCGACGCCCCCACCGCCACGCCGCAGCAGAGCCGGCGGATGGTGCACCAGAAGCTCATCGTCCAGAACGGGATGAACGCCATCTCCATCGCGATGCACTGCGCGCGGTTCTGGCTCCGCGACGTGTGGGAGCAGGAGATCCACGTCATCGACAAGCTGCCCCTGGACAAGATCCAATCCGTCAACATCGACGGCAAGGACTACGTCGCCAAGGACCTGGGCTCGAAAAGCCACCTGTTCGTCCCCAGCTCCGGAAACGTCGAATACACCAACCAGAAGAAGCGCAAGGTGACGATGGACACGGGGGAGGTGCTGCTGCTGACCAAGACGACCGCAGTGAAGCACACGGCGCTCCTGGAGACGCGCAAGGACCTGGTGTCCATCTACCTGGAGCAGATGTACTTCGAAGCCCCCTACCTGCTGGACATCCACCGCTGGACGAAGCGCACGGAAACGCTCCAGGGCGCGCAGGTCGTCCTGATGGACGTGAACCACTGTGAGAACCAGCGGCCCTCGGGCATCCCGCTCAACCGCTTCAACCTGAACACCGTGCCGCTGCAGCGGCTGGACCTGAAGGCGCACCGGGTGGTGGTCCTGGACGTGACCAGCGCCACCACGGAGCGCATGAACCAGCTCATCCGGCAGTTCGTGCGGGGCGCGCCCGCCCGGTCGCTGCTCATGCTGGTGGACAGCGGGCTCAAGAACCAGCAACTCGGCTCGGACCGCAACGCCTACGGCACCATCCGCTTCATCTTCTCCAAGGCGCGGCGCAACGAGATGGCGGAGGTCCAGACGGAGGCGAAGAAGCTGCCCGCCTACCAACCCCAGGGCCAGCTCAGCAACAGCCTGCGGCGCGCCTTCAAGGCCCTGGGCGCGACGCCGTCCTTCCAGGCCATCTGGAAGTCACGCACGAACCACGACGCCCTGCTGAAGGTCCCCTCCCCTTTCGCGCCCACCCTCGAGCGGCCCACGCCCCGGGACGTCAAGGCGCTGGCGGACATCCTCTCCCTGGCCGCCAGCATGAAGACCCCGACGGACGTCGCGAAGCCCCAGGCCACCCGGCCCAACGTGACGGAGGGCAGCTTCTCCCAGTTCGGCATCCCCGGCGCGGGGAGTGCCTGTTCGCCCATCTCCATCCTGGCGCTGGCGAGGCTGCTGCGCGCCCCCGAAGCCCTGGACGTCGACGGCGTGAATGACGTGGTCATCCAGGGGGCCACGCTCTACCAGGGCATCGTCGCGGGCATCGAGGGTGCCACGTGCTTCGCCAACCAGGTGAAGGGCCTCCAGGGGGAGAAGATGCTGGAGGGCATCCACCTCAATCCCTACGAGACCCCGGACGGCATGCTGGCCGACCTGGGGCTTGCGTGGGGAGGACAGCAGACCTGCGGACGCATGTCCCTGTCCTCCACGCTCCACAACCTCTTCGCCAGGAATGACGCGCCGCTGGGGCTCGCCATCGTCATCGGGGGCTACACGGTGGCCGTGGCCCGGGTGAACGGCGTCTTCTACCTCTTCGACTCCCATGGCTTCGGGCAGATCCAGGGGGCGTTCGTGGAGAAGCACACGAGCCTGATGACCCTGGTGCGGCGGCTGGGCGCCATGGTCGAAGCGCGCCTGCCCCGGGGGGAGTCGCTGTCCCTGTCGTGCTTCACGCCCACCTGATGAAAACGGGCTGGAGACCTCGCGGTCCCCAGCCCGTGGTCAGCTCAGGCGTTGCTCAATGCCCTGGGGCTCAGCAGCCTTAGTTGCACCGCTCCCAGCAGAGCACCTCGTCCTGCTGGCACTTCGCCTCGCACGCCGGGTCGCCATTACAGCTGTAGAACAGCCCAGTCATCACACAGCGTGCAGCAGGGAGCGGCGACCGTCTCCTCGGCGCCCTACGTCGCGCAGGCGCCCGCCTACGAATGGGGGCCCGCGCGCGTGCCCGAGGACAGGCTCTTCGTCCTCGGGGACAACCGCAACGGCAGCAGCGACTCACATGTCTGGGGTTTCCTTCCCACGCGCTCCGTCACAGGCCGGGCCTGGCTGCGCTTCTGGCCACCGGCGCGGATGGGCGCGCTGTGAGTATCCTGGAGTGCCCTGACTGTAGAAGGAGGAGTGGATGTCGAGTCGAACCGTCTCCCGGAGGACGTTGCTCCAAGGTGCGTTGGTGGCAGTGGCCTTCAACCCCATGAGCCGGAGCTGGGCCTCCACGCAGGAGGCTGGCGCGGTCCCCCTGCCGCGGCTCGATGGCGAGTTGCTGATGGACCCAGCGTCGCGGACCGCGGCCTCGGAGGACTTCGGTCACATCCTCCACCGTACGCCGTGGGCGGTGCTCGTTCCCGGCTCGGTGAAGGACATCGTGGCCATGGTCCGCTTCGCGCGGCGCCAGGGCCTGAAGATCGCCGCCGCTCGGGGCCTCGGTGAGAGCCACAGCACCTTCGGCCAATCCCAGGTGCCGGCGGGCATCGTCATCGACATGTCCGCGCTGTCGGCCATCCACGAGGTCGGCGAGGACAGCGCCTGGGTGGATGCGGGCGTCCGGTGGCACGAGCTGCTCCAGGCCTCGCTTCCCCACGGCAAGAGCCCGCCGGTGCTCACCGACTACATCGAGCTGAGCATCGGCGGAACGCTGTCCGCGGGAGGCATCGGCGGACAGGCGTTTCGCTGGGGCCTCCAGGTGGACAACGTCCTGGAGATGGACGTCGTCACGGGCCGGGGTGAGCTCGTGCGGTGCTCGCGCTGGCGTGAGCGGCCCCTGTTCGACGCCGTGCGCTCGGGCCTGGGCCAGTTCGGCATCATCGTGAAAGCCAGGGTGCGGCTCGTCGACGTGCAGCCCTGCGCCCGGACGTATCTCGCGCTGTACAACGACCTGCACCGCTTCATGGAGGACCAGCGGCGGCTCATCGAGGACGGCCGCTTCGACTATGTGGAGGGCTCCGTCGTCGCCTCCAACGGAGGCCGGGCGTACCAGCTCGAGGTGGTGAAGTACTTCAGCCCGGGCTCGGAGCCGCACGACGGGAGACTGCTCGCGGGCCTGGGCTTCCAGCCGGAAACGCTCCAGGTGAGCGACGGCAGCTACTTCGACTTCGCCAACCGGCTCGCGCCGCTGGTCGAGCTGCTCAAGCAACTCGGCGTCTGGGGCTTTCCCCATCCGTGGCTGGACATGTTCGTCCCCGCCCGGTCCGCCGAGTCCTTCGTCCAGGAGGTCCTCTCGCAGACCACCGAGGCCGACATGGGACAGGGGCCCATCCTCCTCTATCCCTTCCGCGCCTCGGAGCTGACCGCCCCCTTCCTGCGCACGCCCAACGACAGACACGTCTTCCTCTTCTCGCTGCTGCGCACCGCCATTCCACCGACTCCGGAGAACGTCGCAGCCCTCGTGCAGAAGAACCGCGCCATCTTCGACCGCCTCACGGCCATTGGCGGGAAGATCTATCCCGTGGATGCCGTGCCATTGAGCCCCGCCGATTGGCGCCGCCACTTCCACCCCGCCTGGGCGCGGTTCGAGCACGCGAAGCAGTGCTACGACCCGGACCGCGTCCTCACGCCGGGACAGGGCATCTTCTGAGCAAAGTGCGGAGGACCAACCCATGCGGCTGGGAGCGCCTTTGAAACGACATATCGATTTAGTTTCCTGGCGCAATTGCTTTCCAGGGGCCCTGGCCAATCCAGACCTTGATTGGTTATGGATTTCCATTCCATGCCCCTTCCCTCCCGTTGGCTGTTGCTCACCGCCTCCCTGATCCTGGGTGGCTGTCATTCCTCCTCTGGCGATGATGCCGGGACGCAGCCACCGCCTCCCGTGGACAGCGGCACTCCCGACGCGGGCGAGGTCTGGGACGGCGGCGCGGAGACGCTGGTGGACCCGGGGGACGTGGTGGAGCAAGCGCCGTACTCGGACTGCACCTTCACGCCAGAGGCAGGCTCCACCCTCGCTTCGTGCTCGGACCCGGCCCTGTTCGACCGCTCGGACACCCCACCGCTCCGGACGGGCTCCGAGTTCTTCTCGGGCGCCATTGGCATCCGCGTGCCCGGGGACGGGTTCATCTACGTGGTGGACGCGAACCGGGGCCTGCTCATCCTCCAGGAGGAGTGACCGCCTCCCGGATGCGTGGGCCCAACCGGGAATGCGGCTGCACGCCTGGCGGGCCTCCACCCCCACGCGTTGCGACCGGGGCCCTCACATCCCCATGTTCGACACCATGAGGCCATTGGGCGGAGGCCCCAACCCGGAGCGCGAGCCATGAAGAAGGAATGTCCCCACCTGGAAGCGACCGAACAGCACCGGACGGCTCCCGTCCATCCCAGCGGCCATGGATGCGCGGAGTGTCTGAAGGACGGAGGGGACTGGGTTCATCTCCGGATGTGCCTGACCTGCGGGCACGTGGGCTGCTGCGATGACTCGCCGTCACGCCACGCGACCCGGCACTTCCACGAAAGCGCTCACCCGGTCATCAAATCGTTCGAGCCTGGGGAGGACTGGGCCTGGTGCTACGTGGACGAGCAGTTCCTCGAGCGCATTCCCACCTTCCCAGGTGAGTCGCCGCCGGTGCACTACTCGGCCCCCATGAGCGCGCCGTAGCCCCCCGGCTCCGGACGCCTGCGCCTTCGAGCGCGGAAGCCGCGCCCCTGACGATACCTGACAGACCCTTGTCACTCCGGGGGGATAGGTCCTCTTCCTCATCCCTGCCGTCCCGGAGGTCCGTCTTGAAGCTCTACTTCCATCCCCTGTCCGGAAACTCGCGCCGCGTGCTGCTCGTGGCCGCCCACCTCGACATCCCCCTGGAGCGCATCGTGGTGGACCTCACCACGGGCAAGCAGCGCGAGGCGTCGTACCTGGGCATCAACCCCAACGGGCGCGTGCCCGTCCTGGACGACGGCGGCTTCGTGCTCTGGGAGTCGCGCGCCATCATGGTGTACCTCGCGGAGAAGACCCCGGGGCAGACCCTGCTCCCGGCGGACGCGCAGGGCCGCGCGGACGTGAACCGCTGGCTGTTCTGGTGCTCGGCCCACATGGCCCCGGCGAACACCGTGCTCGTCCAGGAGAACTTCGTGAAGCAGCGCACCGGCCGCGGGCCGCCGGACCCCGTCGAGGTCGCGCGCGGCGAGGCCCTCGTCGCGCAGGCCGCGCCCGTGCTGGACTCGCACCTGGCGGGCAGGACGTGGGTCGCGCAGGAGCGCCTGACGCTCGCGGACCTCTCGCTCGCCGCGTCGTTCGCCCTCGCGGGCCCGGCGCGCCTGCCCATCGAAGGCTACGCGAACCTCCGGGCCTGGCTGGGGCGCGTGCAGGAGCTGGAGGCATGGCAGCGCACCGCGCCGCCCATGCCGCCTCCGGCCGCCCGGAGCTGACGCGAACTCCGGCCCGGGCTGCTAGCGTCCCTGGACGTGGGCACTCCCCGGACGGAACGGTTTGGCAGGTTCGAGTTGCTGGAGCAGATGGGCATGGGCGGCCTGTTCATGCGTCACCGGGCGCTCGCCACGGAGGCACCCGCCGGCAGCAGGCCCGTGGTCCTCACGCGGTTGTCACCGGGGTTGACGGAGGACCCCGCGGTCGTCGAGGAATTCCTCGACCTCGCCTCCCTCTCGGCACGCCTCCAGAACGAAAACGTCGTGCGCGTCCTGGACTTCGGTATGGCCGACGGCGAGCCCTTCCTGGTCCGGGAGTGGGCGGAGGGGCAGGACCTGGGCTGGGTGCAGGTCATGCTCCGGCGGCGGGGCATGTGGACGTTGCCCGAGCCCATCGTTGTGAGCATCGGCATGGATATCTGCCAGGGATTGCAGCCCGCGCACCCACACGTGGGCCTGGTCCATGGAGAGCTCAGCCCTTCGAACGTGCTGATGGGCAACGGCGGGGAGGTGAAGCTCCTCGAGTTCGGCTTCAATCGGTGGACGCTGCGGAAGGCGTGGGCGAAGTGGAGCGTGGGCGTGATGGGCATCAAGCTGAAGTACTTCGCTCCCGAGCAGTTGCTGGACGCGCCGGTGGATGGCCGTGCCGACGTGTATGTCCTGGGCGTGCTGCTCTACACCCTGCTGTGCGGAGACCTTCACGTGAGGAGCGACTTTGACGGGAACACCGTCAGGGATGTCATGGAGGGCAGACTGATTCCCGCCCGGCAGCGCAACCCCTCCCTGGATGCGGAGCTCGTGCGAATCCTCGAGCGCGCGCTGGCGAGGTCCGTGGACGACCGCTACCCGTCCGCCGAGGCAATGGGACAGGCGCTGGCGGCCTGGCTGAAAGCCCATGCGCCCACGTTCAGCAGGGAGACGCGGAAGCAATGGCTGGCCTCGGTCCTCCCGCCGGCGACACCTCAGCGCAGTTCCTGAGGCGAGGTTGCACGGGGACAGGCGCGGAGCGAGGACCTGGAAGCGCACCGGTGAGTCCGTGGAGGGGCGCATCCCGGCCTACGACGATGAAGGGGGCCCAGTAGTAGGGATGGGGCCGGTGCTGACGGAGTGCTCGCATGGCCTCCCTCAGCGCTTCGCCCCGTCCCAGTCCCGCCAGCAGGTGGTGGTAGTAGCGCTTCATCAGCGCGCTCGTCGTCGCGTCCTCCACCTTCCAGAGACTCGTCACCACGGTCTCCGCGCCCGCCACCAGGAAGGCCCGTTGCAGTCCGTACACGCCCTGCCCCAGCTGGATGTCTCCCCGGCCCGTGTCGCATGCGGACAGCACGACCAGCTGCGTGCCCCACAGGTCCAACCCCGCCAGCTCCAGCGCCGTCACCAGCTCGCCTCCGGAGCGCGCTCCGGCGAAGACGAGGCCGGAACGCAGCAAGGGGTCCATGGCCGGGGGGAGCGGGGGCTCGTCAGCCAGCGCCCCGAAGTGGATGACCGCGCGGGAGGCGGCGTCGCCGGGCACGTCCCCCAGGAAGAAGCCGTGCGTGGCCAGATGGAGGATGCCGGGCGTGGGCAGTTGCAGCAGCCGCTCCCGGGTGGCTTCCGGGCCCAGGAAGAGCTGGGCCTGCGGCAGGAGGCGCTGGATGGCCTCCGCCTCCAGGCCTGTCCCGGGCAGGGGCGTGGACGCCCACGCCCTCCGCGCCGGGTCCGTGAAGCGCGAGCGCGCGCTCCCTGCGGAAGCGTCTGGCTGGGACGCCGCGAGGGCCGGGCTGAAGTCCGGGTTGGCGAGGACGACCACGGAAGCCGGAGCCGTGCGCTCCTGGGGACGCGGCAGCAGGTCCTTGCCGGAGGACAGCGAGGTGAAGTCGAACGCGTCCACGAGGAAGCCCTGGCCATCGTGGAGGGCCGCGAAGGGCACCAGCGCCAGCGGCCCCTCCGGTGACAGGAAGAGATGGTGCTGCTCGCCGAGCAGCGGCAGCAGGGGCTGGAAGACGCGCTGGTAGAGCGCCTGGGCCGGGGCTTCGATGCCGGCGTCGCGGCGGGCCAGGGCGTCGCGGAAGCGCGCCGCCGCCGCGTCGATGGGCCCCGCGGGCCCCAGGTCCACGGCCCGGGTCGTCGCGTCGGGATGGAGCACGAGCGCCAGATAGCGCAGGCGCTGGACACCCGGGGACACGAGCCCCGCCACCCGGATCCGGTGCCGCTCATCGTAGGCGATGAACTCCACGAGCGCGCCGTCCCGAGGCAGGGCGTTGGCGACACGGTCGACCACCTCGTCGGGCGACGGAAGCCCGGTCAGCGCGCGCAGGGGCGCGGAGCGTCTGGCCAGGTCGGCTTCCAGGACATCGCCCTCTTCGGCGAGCGCCGCGAGCCGCCGCGGGTAGTCCTGGGGCGACAGCGTGCCGGGCCCCTGGAGGGACAGGTGGGCCAGCTGGGCGCGCAGGGCTCCCAGCCGCGCGAAGGTGTCCCGGTCCTTCGCCTCCAGGCCCTGGTAGACGGTCCGGGAGATGCTGGCGGTCTCCTCGATGGAGCGGCCCTTGCGCAGCAGGGCGGCGCCCAGGGCCAGGCGCCTGACGCGGGCGTCCCCGGGATGGGCGCGCAGCAGCGCATAGAGCCGCTCCTCGTCCGTGCGCAGCCACTGGAGGAAGTGGAGCCGGTGCGACTCGGAGAAGCCCAGGGACTCCTGGCGCAGGCGCTGCTCGGACAGGGCGAAGGCGCGCGTGAACAGCGACAAGGCCTCGTCGAGCCGGTGCTGGGCCTGCCGCACCTCGGCGAGTCCATTGAGGATGCTGACCACGTGCGCGGAGTCCTTGCCGAACGTCGCCTCCGTGAGCTTCAGCGCGCGCTCGTAGCGCGTCCCCGCTCGCGCGTACCGCCCCTGGACTGCGTCCACGCGGGCAAGCTCCTCCAGCGGGAAGGCCACGGCCGCGGCCTCCCGGCCCAGGGCGGCCTCCTGGATGGACAGGGCCCGCTCCAGGTGCCGCGTGGCACGGCGGTACTGCCCCCGGGCGGCATGGAGCCCGGCCAGGTTGGTGAGTGCCGCGGCGACGAGGGGATGGTGTGCGCCGCAGACCCTCTCCAGGATGGCGAGCCCCCGCCGCAGGAGCGGCTCCGCGCCGGGGTAGTCCCCCTGCGCCACATGGAGGTTGGCGAGGGCGATGAGCGCGTGGGCGACATAGGCGTGCTCTCCGCCCAGGGCCGTGTCCCAGATGGCCAGGGCGCGCTCGAAGAGGGGCTGGGCCCGCGCATACGAGCCCTGTTCCATGTAGAGGGCGCCCAGGTGGGCGAGCGAGTCCGCGACGCGGTCATGGGTCCCGCCGAGGGTGGCTTCCCGGATGGCCAGGGCGCGCTGGTGGAGCGGCTCGGCCTGCCCGAGCAGTCCCCGGAGCTGGAGGTTGCGGCCGAGCAGGTTGAGCGACTCGGCGACCAGGGGATGGCGCTCGCCGAGGGTGGCTTCCCGGAGGGCCAGGGCGCGCTCGAGGAGGGAGTGGGCCTGCGCGTACAGCCCCTGGCTCTCATGCAGCGCCGCGAGCCTGTTGAGCACGTCGGCGGCATCCGCCGGGTCCTGTCCGAGCGCCGTCTCCCAGAGGGCCCGGGCGCGCGCGAACAGGGGCGCGGCGCGCGCGGACCGTCCCTGCTGACGGTGGAGGACGGCCAGCCAGTAGAGCGGTTCGGCGAGGAGGGGATGTTCCGTGCCCAGGGTGGCTTCGCGGAGGGCCAGCGCGCGCAGATAGAGCGGCTCGGCCCGCGCGTAGAGCATCTGCTGGTGGTAGAGCCCGGCGAGGTCGACCAGCGTCTCCGCCACCTCCAGCGGGGACCTGCCCGGGTCGGCTTCCCGAAGGGCCAGGGCGCGCAGGTAGAGCGGCTCCGCGCGGCTGTAGCGGTCCTGGGCCAGATAGAGGTTGGCGAGGCGGTGGAGCGGCTCGGCGACGTCCGGGGCGTCCCTGCCCCGGGCGGTCTCCCGGAGGGCCAGGGCGCGAAGCAGGAGCGGTTCGGCCCGGCTGAACAGCTCCTGGGCCGCGTAGAGCCTGGCGAGCAGGAGCAGCGTCCGAGTGACGTCCGGGGGGTCCCTGCCCTGGGTGGCTTCGCGGAGGGCCAGCGCGCGAAGCAGGAGCGGTTCGGCCTGGACCAGGTCGCCCCGAAGCAGGAGCTGGAGCCCGAGGCGGTCCAGGTCCGAGGCGGCCTCGGGCGGGGGGCTGTCGTGCGCGGCCTCCCGAGGCGTCAGTGCCGGGAGGGTGTCCGCGGCCGCGGCGCCTTGCGCGCAGCACACCAGCACCACCAGCATTCCCACGAGACCACGCCGCATGCCGGCTCCCGAGGCCTGCCCATGTCCGAAGAGGGGCTCCACGTAGGACAGAGCCGGTGGGCCGGTGAATCATGCACGGCAACTCAGCGCAGCTCCTCGGCGAACTGCTCACGGTAGCGCCCCTGGAGCGTCTTCAGCGCCTCCGCCATGCCCACGGCGCGGTACTGCTCGGCCAGCATTTGCCACGCCTGCTTGTGCACGGGCTCCAGCGCCACGACACGCTCCAGGTGGGTCCGCGCCTCCTCGTGGGGCCCCGACTTGACGGCCAGCCATCCCAGGATGAAGTGCGCCTGCACCGCCTCCTCGTGCGCGGCCACGGCCTGCAGGCACGCTGCTTTCGCGGGCCCCTTCCTGTTGGCGCGCAGGTGGCCTTCGCAATCCAACACGTGCAGCACCGGCGCGCGCGGGAACTCCCGCTTGAGCCAGGCGATGCGTGCCTGCGCCTTCGCCGCCAGCCCCTTGTCGAGCGAATCCTCGACGTCCTTCGCCGCGCGGATGAACTCTCCCTCCCGCTCCACCGCGACACCGCTCACGGAGACATCCACGGGCAGCGCCTTCCAGCGTCGAGCCTGCCGGGCCCAGGTCCGCAGGGGCTCGGTCCGGGCGTCATTGCCCGCCTTCTGGAGGGCCTGCTCCGCCCACGTGACCGAGGAGGTCTCCTTGAAGAAGGCCGCGAGGTCTCCCCAGGCTTCCGGCGGAGTTCCAGGGTTCACCTCCATCCGTTGCCGCGCCCGCACGAGTTGGCCTTGCGCCTCCAGGTGCTGCCCCTGTTGGAGGGACAGGGTCCCGAGCAGGAACAAGGGGGCGGGCTCGGAGGGGAACTTCCCGGCGACGGCCTCGCACTTCTCCCGGGTCGCAGGCAGCTTGGGGGCGACACGCGTGCCCAGGTAGCAGGCCAGCCTCTGGACGAGGAAGTCCTCCGGGTAGCGTCGCGCGAGGGGCTCCATCTTCTGGGCGGCGACCTCCACGCGCCCCGCCTTCTCGAGCGCGAGGATTTCGTCGAACCGGCGCCGGTCCTCCGGAGGCAGGGGGGCCCGGGGCTGATGCGCAACCAGCGGCGCCCTGCCCTCGCGGACCTGCGCGAGCCATTCGACGACAGACTCCTTCTCCGGTCCCTCCCAGTCCGGCGAGGACGTCGAGGCCAGCAGCGCCCCCAGCTCGGTCGCCCAGGCCCGGGCGGCAGCGTCATCGCGACGACCCGCCGAGGCATGGCGAAGGCTGGTCTTGAGCAACTCCAGGGTCTGCGGTGTGAAGGCCGCCTGATTCGGTGCGTAGTTCGGGAACATCATCCAGTGCGAGTTGCGCACGTGGAATGCCCCCAGCGTGTGCGCCCACTCGTGGAGGAAGACGGACGTCTCCTTGTGCACCTTCCGCTCCTCGTAGAGCGACTGCCGCTCGTCCTGGGGCAGGTGGATCAGTCCCTCCATGATGGCGCGGACCTCCTCCGGGTTTCCCATCTCGCGCAGCACGCAGTGGCGCCCGAACAGCCGGGCCATGCCCAACTCATGCTGCGCCGAGGAGAAGAGCTTGAGCGCGGAGACGAAGCCGACCACCAGGTCCACGTCCTCGCCCGGATCCGTCAGCTCCAGCGCGGTCAGTGAACCCTCCAGCTCGCCCTCGACACCGCGATGCGCCCACTCGCGCGTCGACTCAAGCTCGAAGACAACGCCCAGCTGTCCCTGCATCACCGCGCTCGCGCGCTGCAACTGGGACACGACGCTGCTTCGCCAGCGCACCACCTGCTCCCGATAGTCCGAGTCCGCGTAGACCCGCACCCGGATCTTCCGGACCGGCCCCGTCGAGGGCTGCGACGAGGACTCCAACTTCGCTGGCGCGAGGGTTCGCGCCTGTTCCCGCGCGTAGTCCACGGGTCGTTTCACACACGCCACGCCGAGGACACAGACCCACACCGCCAGCAGGGCGCCACGCGCCGCCAATCCCATGACACGACCTGTGCTCATGGGACCCTCCCATACGCGAAATGCGGCAGGAGCGCACGTCACGCCCCGCACGAGCGCACGTCGCGTGGGAGGGCTGGCCTGACGGTCCCGCTGACCAACCAGGATCATCCCAAATCAACGCCAGGATTGGCCTTGCCATCTCCCCCTTCTCTACGTGGGGGCCGTCACTCCACCTGCAGCCCCGCACGCATCTCGGCGGCGCGGCTGGGAGAGGCGGTCTGGCGACGAATGACCCGCTCGGCCACGGCGAGGTTGATGACCCAGCCGGCGCCCAATAGTAGCGCCCTGGCGAGCTCGCCCGGCGTTCCGGCGATGAGGAACCAGGGCACGGAAACCAGCACCTGCGTGCCCGCGCCCAGACCGACAGCGTAACCCCGAATCATCCAGGCCCGGTGGCCCACAAGGTCCCGCCGCGGGAGCGCGGCCAGCCCCAGGACGAGGGACAGGACCATCGCCGAGCCGAACAGGAGCCGCAGGCCGTCGAGGAGCGAACTGTCGCCTTCGGCGCGGGGATAGAACAGCGTCATCCACAAGCCCGAGAGCCCGGCCACGAGACCGCACGCGACCAGGAGCCGCCCGGCGACGCGGTGCCAGCCGGGCCGCCGACGGCGAAAGTCCGGGGCGAACTGGAAGGCACCCAGGACGCAGTACACGCTGGCGCAGAGGACGTGCAGCACCACCGGCAGGGGCGATGCGAAGAACCGCGCGTTGTGCGGCGTGAGCTCGGCGCCGCCCGCCAGCTCGGTCAGACGGCCGGCGCCGGCCAGGATGGGCACGAGCGAGAGCGCGACCAGCGCAGCGGACACGAGCCGTTCGGCCTTGGGTGTGGAGGTCATGGTCGAACAGATAGCCCTCCGCGACCACCGACGGAATTGACTGAGTTCCTTCTCCTGATATGCGCGAATGCATGGATTGGCGGGCAGCCAGGTTCGACTGGAATCGAGCGCGGGCCTTTCTGGTCACCGCGGAAGAGGGCTCGCTCACGGCGGCGGCGCGTGCGCTCGGCATGGCGCAGCCGACGCTCGGGCGTCAGGTGAGCGCGCTCGAGGACGAGCTGGGCGTGGTGCTGTTCGAGCGCGTGGGACGGGGCCTCGCGCTGACGCCGAGCGGGCGCGAGCTGCTCGACCACGTTCGAGCCATGGGCGACGCCGCGGGGCGCGTCTCGCTCGCGGCCGGCGGACAGTCGCAGAGCATCACCGGGCTGGTCCGCATCACGGCCAACGAGATCTACTCGGCATTCCTGCTGCCGCCCATCGTGGAGAAGCTTCGGCGCGAGGCGCCGGGTATTGAAATCGAGCTCGTCGCAACCAACACCGCGGCCGATCTGCGCCGACGGGAGGCGGATATCGCGATCCGGAACTTCCGCCCCACCCAGCCCGACCTCATCGCCACCAAGGTCCGGGACGACCCGATGCGGCTCTATGCCGCGCCCCGCTACCTCGCGAGCATCGGCAACCCACGTACGCCGAAGGCACTGAGCCGCGCCGACTTCATCGGGCTTGGCGGGACGGACGCCATGCTCAACGGGCTGAACGGGCTGGGCTTGAGCCTGACGCAACGGAATTTCCCGGTGCAGACGGGGAACCACCTCGTGCACTGGGAGATGGTCAAGCGGGGCATCGGCGTGGGCGTCGCTCCCGAGCGCGTGGGCGACGCCGAGCCGCTGGTCCGGCGGGCCCTCCCCAGCCTCACCCCGTGGTCCCTTCCCATCTGGCTGACGACCCACCGCGAGCTGAACACCAGCAAGCGCATCCGGCGGGTGTTCGATCTGCTCGCGGCCGAGCTCGCGAGGTGAGTGACGGCGGCGCGCCTGTCCGCGCCATTCAGCCGCGGCGTGCGCTCCTGGAAAGGCGGCAGCGCGAGGACGGCCGCTGGTGTCGTTGACCGGATGTCCGTACAACCCTGGGCCCTCCATCCACTGGATTGGCCCATGCGCGCGACCCATGCCGTGAGCGACGAGCTTCGAAGCACCCTGAAGTCGCGGAGCGACCCTCGCCTCGCCGAGGCGACCCGCCGCTATTTCCCCACGGACATCCGAGCCCTGGGGGTCAGCAACGCGGAGGTGCGGCGCATCGCCGATGCGCTCGTCAAACAGGAGGGCCTGTCGCCCGAGGACTGCCTGGAGGTGACCGAGGACCTGCTCGCCCAGGCGACCCACCATGAGGAGGTGCTCCTGGGGTTTGCCATGGTCCGCAAAGCGGTCGGGCGCGCGTTCGACGAATCGTTGCTGGACCGCTTCCGGTACTGGTTGGAGCACTCCGTCTGGACCTGGGCCCAGTGCGACGACCTGTGTCTGACGGTGATGTATCCGTTCTTCCTCACCCGGACGCCCGCCATCACCCGAATCCAGCACTGGACCGGGTCCCGCTCCCCCTGGTGTCGGAGGGCGGCGAACGTCGCGCTCGTGAAGTTCGTGAGCCGCGAGATCCGCTCATCCAGATACATGCTGCCCCGCGAGGTGATCCTCGGCAATGCACGCCAATTGCTATCGGATCCAGAACCGTACGTGCAGAAGAGCGTGGGGTGGCTGCTGAAGGTAGCGGCGGACCACCACCGGGAGGCGGTGGTGAGGTTCATCCAGGAGAACATCTCCGGGATGCAGCGGGACACCTTGCGCTATGCCATTGAGCGGCTGGAGCCGGAGCAGCGCAAGGCGCTGCTGGCGCTGGAGTACAAGAAGTCCTGAGCTCGCGGTGCCGGGCAGCGGCCTGACGGTGAAGCCCGAGCCCCTCCAGTCTCTGAGCCCGAGGGTCGTGTTCTGGGACCCCTGCTTCCCGTGTCCCCCCACGGCCCGCCGGCCTGGCCATCCGGTCCTCATGCCGCACCATGCCCCCCCGGCATGGAAGGCCTCCCGGCCGGGGAACACCGATGCGGGGGCGCCAGGCCGCAGATTCGTGACTCCATCGGGAGGGATTGACGTCATCTTCCGTCCGGACGTACTGCGTCTGGTCACGGCGTCGGCACGAAAAGGGTCATCCGCACGACCGGTGGTCGCTGTCTGTTTGAGGCAGGGCGCGCAGGTCGTTGGTTAGAACCTATTTCGATAGGAGCGAGTGGAACCAGGTGATGATGCCCATCGCGAAGTGCAGCATCGCTACGTAGGTGTCCTCTCGCTTCTCCCACCCGGGAGGAGGACGACCTTCTTTCCTGCCGAAAAAGGCTCTTGGTTGCTTCGCGACCGCCCATCTTTGTGGGCGCTGAGCGATTGCGCCCTGGGGGGTCACAACGGTGCGTGGATCGAGACTCCGGCCCGACCGGAGCTCCAGTCTCGCAGGTACTTGTTGAGCTCGCCGTAGAACGACACCGACACCAGCTCGGCCACGGAAAAGAGTTGGACGAGCAGCGCCCCCACGTTTCCGTTGTGCGTCTCGGCCGCGTCGGCGTCGACGTACTCCTCAAGGATCGAGTAGTGCCCCGGCCGCTGCGTGACAAACCACTGATAGCGCAACGTTCCCGGCTCGTCCGCGGCGGCGGAAGCCAATGCACGGGCGAGCCGGATGAACTCAGGCTCATTGTCAGGCCGCTGCACCCGAAACTCACACTGCACCAGGAGTGTCATCCGGTGAAGATACGGCAGCCCGGCCTCACAACCTGCGGGAGATGTCACCGAAGGTGGCCCTGAAGTCGCCGTCGCCGGGGAGCCCCAGCGCCAGCAGCACCACGGACAGGTGCCGAGTGTCGCGGCACCGAAATGTTCCGCACCTGCTGTCGCCCGGAGGCGCGTAGCGCACCTCCACGGACACAACGGGTGCGGGCCGCGCGCCCGGATGTGATCGCCCACGGGGGCGCGGGGTCAGGGAGTCGCTGGAGCATGCCCGCCTCCAGGGAGAACCCCCACCATGTCACACAGGAATCTGGCCTTTCTGGCCACGGCGCTGCTGCTCGTGGCCGCCAGCACGGCCGAAGCGAAGCAGTGGAGGTACGCGGGGATGCACCCGCGCACCGGGCAGCCCCGGGACGGGTTGTGCCTCCTCGAGGCGCCTCACGTGCACTCCGCCGCGCCGTTGTACGCGGACACGCTCTATCGCACGCGCGACAACGTCTACGTCTTCATCGGCGACCCCACGCCCTTCGGCTACGAGGGCCCCCGGCACTCCTACTACGGGCACCATCCGGTGGTGCTCAACGTGCTCGTCAACATCGACGTGGACGTGGACGTGGTGGAGTACTGCTATCACGACGGGCCGCACTACCACGCCTACGAGCCGCCGCCGCGGCAGCAGTTCGTGGACAAGGAGGACGTCCACTTCTACGCGGGTGAGTACCCCGAAGAGTACCGGCGGGAGAACCCGAAGCTCGTGCGGGTCAACACGGTCTATCGCGGCTGGAACGTGCCGCGTCCGGTGGTGGCGTTCGCGCCGCCGCCCCAGTACCACGGCCCCATCATCCAGGTGGGCGTGAACGTGGACGTGGACGTGAAGGTCGGCGGCAGGCCGCCTCCGCCCGCTCGCGAGGTCATCATCATCCGGGAAGACGACGATGACGACCATCACCATGACCACGATCATCGCCACTGCAAGCACAAGAAGCACAAACACAAGCACCAGGGGCGGCACTGAGCATGCGTCACAAGGGAGTCGCGCTGGGGGCGTTGCTGCTGGCGGGCTGCTCCAGCAATGCGAACGACGTGCTGGACGCATGGAAGGCGGCGGGTGAGTCGCCCTCCGGCTTCACCGACGTCGGCGAGAAGCTGCCCGGCGGCAAGTGCCAGGCCGGCAAGGTGAGCGGCCTGGAGGCCACGGTGTGCCTCTTCGACGGCGCGGAGCAGGCCAAGAAGGCGGAAGAGGCTGGCTGGGCGCTCATCGGCGATGCCGTCGGCTCCACGGTGGTCTCGGGCAAATGGGTGCTCGTCGTCGCCGATCCCCGCAAGGAGGACCCGAGCGGGCGGCGCATGAACGCGCTGGTGAAGACATACCAGCAGAAGACGCGCTGACGCAGGCGCCCGGCCCGGGCCCTATGCAGCGGGCCCGACGAGCGTGAACGGCTCGGGGATGACGGCGCGGATCGCCGCGGCGAGCTCGGACTTGAGTCGCGGCCGCTCCGTGTCCTCGGTCACCTGCAGGGCGGAGCGCAGCAGCTGGTAGAGGTGAATGAAGTAGAACGGAGACCGGCCATTGAAGTTCATGCCGGGGAGGCGGCGGCTCATCGAGTGTGCTTCGACCCGCATGGGCTCGAAGAATGACATCCGGGTCGCCAGCGCGACGCACGTCTCCACCTGGCGTTTGGGATGAAGCGCGGCGAGCAGGAGCAGCATCGCGGCCGGATCGTCGCTCGACAGCCAGGCAGCCACGACCGTCACGCGATCGACGCCGAGGTCCCGCGGCGAGGCCCAGTCGCCGTTGCGGCTGGACACCTCGTGCATCAGGTCGGTGAGCGTGCTCCGCGTCGTCATCCGACGAGGATACGGCAAGGCGCCCTGTCAAGAGAGGGGGGCGGGATGCGTGCGGCCCGTGCTTTCCACTACGCTGCCGGCACCGCCTCAAGCCTGACCGCCGGAGTCCGTCCACATGATGCTGTTCGCCCCGAAGGTGTTCCCCAAACTCTCCACGCTGAGCCACGCGGGCCGGTCCATGTACGTGTGGGTTTTCTACACGTTCCCGCTGGCCTTCACGCTGCTGCTGGTGCCGGGACTGTTCCTCCAGGTGATGGGCATCTCGCCCGGGGCGGCGGACGGGAACCTGTTCTTCATGCGCATGGCGGGCGGACTGCTGGTGTCCATGTCGTTCATGTCCCACCAGGCCGCCGTCCTGAACATGCGCCAGTTCTTCGTCTGGGCGGTGATGGGACGCACCTTCATCACGCTGGTGCTGATCGTCTGCACGGTGATGGGCCTGTGCGAGCCCATCATCATGTTCTTCGGATGCATCGACTTCAGCGGGGGCATGTGGACGCTCATGGGCATTCGCCGTGACGAGGCCGAGGAGCAGGCCCAGGCGCTCGGCGCGCAGGTCATCGCCCAGCCCTCGCCCTGACCCTTCGCCCCGCGCTTCCCGGACCCGCCATGACCACCGCGC
>NZ_RAWL01000770.1:0-1759 GCF_003668885.1 Corallococcus sp. AB049A
GCCCCCGATGAATCGCTCAAGCTAGAGCGGCCAGTGCCACACGGGACCCGGCGCGACAGGGAGGCCCTGCTGTGGACTCGTCGCCATGAGCAGGCTCAGCGCACTGCCTCCACGACGCCGGCCGCGTGCCGCACGAACGGGGGCACGCTGAGCAACACCTCCGGCTGGGCCACCAGCCGCTGCTCGCGGCTCAGCACCTCGCCCGTCACGTCGTTCCACCAGGTGATGCGGTACTCCCCGGGCCCAAGCCCCACGCGCACCTGTGCGCCGGACACAGGCTCGCCATAGCCCTGCTGCGCGCCCATCACCCACAGCGCCTGGAGGCCCGGGCGGCCCATGGCCCAGGACCGCGTGCCGTCCGGTGACGCCGGGGGTGACTCCATCGGCAGCAGCGGCGGCCCCGGAGGCAGCCGGGCAAGGTAGTCCGCCAGCACGCGGAAGTGCCGGCCTCGCTCCGGAGTCATCGGCACGTCGGAGTCCTCGGTGAAGGGCGGAGCGCTGTGCGCGAGCACCCCCGCGCCACAGAAGGTGGTGACCCAGATGCCCACGTGCGTGTGGTCGTACGTCCGGCGGTCCTCGCCGCCGTAGCCGAACTCGCCCAGGAGGATGGGCTTGTCGTAGCCCCACGTCTCCGCCACCTTGCGCGTCAACTCCGCCGCCAGCGCATGCACCTCATAGAACTCCTTGCCGTACAGGTGCCATTGCAGGAGGTCATCCTGCCGGCTCGCGTACCAGGGGCGCTCGTCGCCATCGACGTTCCACTGCAATCCCACCGAACCCACCGTGACCAGGTGCCCGTACGGATCCTCCGCGTGCCACGTCTCCGCGAGCTTCACCGCCCAGGGCATCCACGTCGCCTCGCCGACGTTGCCGTCCCACTCCGGCTCGTTGAGCAGGTCCACGGCCAGCAGGGAAGGTGACGCACCGAAGCGCGCGAGCACGTAGCGCAGCCGCCGCTCCGCCAGCTCCGGCCGGTCGAAGAAGTCATCCGGCATGGCGGCGGGCCCTCCGCGCGCGGTGCTGTAGGGATTGTCCTCCCAGCTCTTCCACGTCTCCCCAGGCGTGAAGCCCACCGCGAAGAGGGCGAGGACGACCTGCAGGCCATGCTGCTCCGCGGCGTCGAAGATGGCGTCGTAGCGGGCGGCCACCTCCGCGTCGAAGACACCGGGACGCGGCTCCAGGCAGCCGGGCTGGGGGCCAGGCTGAGGCTCCTCCCGCTCGCAGTCGGTGAAGATGAAGACGCGCAAGGTGTTCATCCCGCGCGCCGCCATGCCCGCGATGTATTCAGCCGGGGACTGCTGGCCTTGATTCCAAGAGGGGTCGTAGACGTTGAAGCGGTTCTCCCCCAGCGGCAGGAAGGGCGTGCCGTCCTCCCACGACAGGTGATGCGCGGAGACCGGGCTCCGGCGCACGAACCCCCGGCGTGAGGACGGCCGGGACAGGAACCGGCCCGACGCAACCTCCTTCGCGCCGGCCTGGATGCGGTAGCGGTATTCGCCCACCTCCTGGGGCGTGAAGCGCACGCGGAAGCCGCCACCCGTCACGGGAAAGCCGCCCACGTCCATCTCGCGGCCAGAAGGCGCCACGAAGCGAGCCTGCACGCGGACCTCATCCGGAGCGCCCGAGATGCCAGGAACGCTGAAGCCCACTTCAAACCGGGCAAAGCGCTCCACCTCCTGGAGCGGAGCTGGAACGGCAGGCGGAGGCCGGTGGGCCGCGCAGCCCACGAGCAGCACCACCCACACCCCCACCGGCCAGC
>NZ_RAWL01000771.1:0-1755 GCF_003668885.1 Corallococcus sp. AB049A
CGCCCAGGAAGCCCCCGCCCGCCTGCCCGACGCCGCGACCCTGAAGCGGATGACGGCCCGCTTCGCCCCCGTGGACGTCAAGGTGGACGTGTCCAAACTGCCGGACGCGGAGAAGCGCGCCCTGGCCAAGGTCCTCCAGGCGGCGAAGATCATGGACCCGCTCTTCCTGGGCCAGGCCTGGGCGGGCAACCCGGCGCTACTCCTGGACCTGGTGGAGGACACCTCCCCCCTGGGCAAGGAGCGGCTGCACGCGTTCCTGCTCAACAAGGGCCCCTGGTCCCGCCTGGACGAGGCCAAGCCGTTCATCCCGGGCGTGCCGGCCAGGCCGGACGAGGGCAACTTCTATCCCGCCGGCGCCACCAAGGCGGAGGTGGAGGCCTGGGTGAAGAGCCTGCCGGAGGCGCAGCAGCACGCGGCCACGGGCTTCTTCACCACGCTGCGCCGCGGCCCGGACGGCAAGTTCGTGAGCGTGCCGTACAGCGTCGAGTACCAGGGCGAGCTGGCCATGGCCGCGCAGCTGTTGCGTGAGGCGGCGGCGCTCACCCAGCAGCCCACGCTGAAGCGCTTCCTGGAGACGCGCGCGGCGGCGTTCCTGTCCAACGACTACTACGCGAGCGAGGTCGCGTGGATGGAGCTGGACGCGAGCGTGGAGCCCACCATCGGGCCCTACGAGGTCTACGAGGACGGCTGGTTCAACTACAAGGCCGCGTTCGAGGCCTTCATCGGCGTGCGCGACGACGCGGAGACGCAGAAGCTGGCGAAGTTCAGCGCGGAGCTCCAGGAACTGGAGAACAACCTCCCCATCGAGCCGGGCCTGCGCAACGCGAAGCTGGGCGCGCTGGCGCCCATCCGCGTCATCAACAGCATCTACTCCTCCGGTGACGGCAACCGGGGCGTGCAGACGGCGGCCTTCAACCTGCCCAATGACGAGCGCGTGGCGGCGGAGAAGGGCACCAAGCGCGTGATGCTCAAGAACATCCAGGAGGCCAAGTTCCAGCGCGTGCTGCTGCCCATCGCGAAGGTGGCGCTGCCCGCGAAGGACCGCAAGGACGTGTCCTTCGACGCCTTCTTCACGCACATCCTCATGCACGAGCTGATGCACGGCCTGGGGCCCCACAACGTCACCGTGGCCGGGAAGCAGACGACGGTGCGTCAGGCGCTGCAGGCGTCCTCCAGCGCCATTGAAGAGGCCAAGGCGGACATCTCCGGCCTGTGGGCGCTCCAGCGGCTGGTGGACAAGGGCACGCTGGACAAGGACCTGCAGCGGACCATGTACACGACGTTCCTCGCGTCCGCGTTCCGCTCCATCCGCTTCGGCATCGACGAGGCGCACGGCAAGGGCATCGCGCTGCAGATCAACCACTTCCTGGACACCGGCGCGGTGAAGGTGAACGCGGACGGCACGTTCGAGGTGGTGCCGGACAAGATGCAGGCGTCCGTCACGTCGCTGACGAACCAGCTCATGTCCCTCCAGGCGAAGGGTGACCGCACCGCCGCGGAGGCGCTGCTCGCGAAGCAGGGCGTGGTGCGCCCCTCCGTGCAGAAGGTGCTGGAGAAGCTCAAGAACGTGCCGGTGGACATCGAGCCGCGCTACGTCACCGCCGAGTCGCTGGTGAAGGACTTCGGCGCCCCTGCCTCCACGCCCGGCGCCAAGTAGCGTCCCGGCCACACCCTGTCCCTCCCGCGCGCTTTTCTTGGTGCGCGGGGGCGGGGCATGGCCAGTAAGGGAGCCATGGTCCCCGAGCCCTCCACCCG
>NZ_RAWL01000772.1:0-1730 GCF_003668885.1 Corallococcus sp. AB049A
GCCCCCCACCGCCCAGCGCGCCCACCGCCTCTTGCGCGGCGGCGCCTCGGGACGCACCTCGGGCGCTGCCGGCGGGACGGGTCCGGAACTCGGGGGCTCGGGCGGAGCTTCGACGGTGGACATCGGCCGGCCGTGTCTAGCGCCGCGCGCTCCGGGCGTCACCCTTCACGGCGAGCTTCGCGGAGGCCAGGCGCGGCGGCTCGGGCGAGCGCCAGCGCTCGTCCACCGACGCGAAGCCCGCCACCAGCTCCCCCGCCAGGTAGCCGCGCGTCTTCTTCCCCTTGCGGCGCAGCCAGTCGTTGAGCACGTGCCCCTTGGCGTCCTTGCGCGCCTCCGGCTGCTGCAGGTTGAAGCGCGAGCGCTTCACCAGCCCGCCCGACTTGTGCACGAACGTCACCGTGCCGTCCGCCCCCACGCGCTCCACGATGCCGATGTGCGTGAGGCCGTCATTCATGAGGCCGTCGCGGTTCTTGTCGAACGTGTTCGTGAAGAACACCAGCGCGCCCGGCTTCGGCGTGTCCGTCAGCATCCCCAGCGCGCGCGCCTTGCGGTGGATGGCCGTGACGCCGTTCTCCTCCGGGAGCACGTCGTCCGGCAGCAGGTCCAACCGCTTCTGCTGGAACGCCAGCCGCGTCATGCCCGAGCAGTCATCCGTCACCGTCGAGCTCATCTTCGCCAGCGTCGTCATCCCCACCCAGGACTTCGCCCGCCACAGTGCCCGGTCCGCCAGCTGGACCACCGGCCGTTCCTTCTTCGTCGCCGTGGCCTTGCTCGCGGCCTCGGCCGCCCCGCCCCACACCAGCGCGCTCACCAACGCGCCCACCCACACGCCTCGTCCCATGCCCACGCGACAGAGCAACCGCCGTGCCCGGCCCGCGCGGCGTGGCGCGTGTCCACCTCACGACGAAGCGCGCGCACCCTTCGGCACGAGGTGGGCAAGGAAGTTCCCACCCACGGCAAGCGCGCGCCCTGAAGCCCTCAGGGCAGGTCGTTCTCGTAGGGGTTGTCCCGCCGGGAACCCGAGGCCGCGGGCTCGATGGGCTGGCCCTCCGTGCTCGCGCGGTTGTTCCACCGCCGCGAGGGCCGGGGCGGCGGCATCTTCCCCGTGGGGGGCAGCGTGAACAGGTGCTCGTCGTGGACGGTGGGCGCCTGACGGGGCTCGGGGTCGAAGAGGGCTCGCGAGGACGGAGGCCGCTCCCCGCCGGAGGTCTGCACCGGAGCACAGCCCCGGGACGCGCACCCGGGGACGTTGGACTCGCCGGCGGGCCCCCAGGTCCGCGTGGGCCGGGGCTGCAGCCGGGTTGGAGCGTTGGGCGGCGGAAACTCGCGCGGCGGCTGGCTCTTCTCCCGGGCCTCCAGCGCGACCATCAACGGCAGCGCCAGCCCCAGGACCGCGAACTGCCCAAGGGCGCCCGGCATCCGCGAGCCCGGCGCGGGCAGCACCTGCGTGCGCAGGCTCGAAAGGATGAACGCGCCACCAATGGCCATGCACAGCGCGAGCGCGCCCCACGTCATGGCCTGCGCCGTCAGGGTGATGGAGGACAGGCGCCACGTCGTGCCCATCTCCACAGCCTCCTTCCAGGCCCGGGCCTTCCAGTCCGCCGCCGGCCCGGCCATGCCGTAGCCCACCGCGCACGCCGCCACCCACACCGCGGCGCCATGCACCTCGCGCCGCAAGAGCCACCCCTGCGTGAGGCCCACCACCACGCCCCTGTCTCTTATACAAATCT
>NZ_RAWL01000773.1:0-1687 GCF_003668885.1 Corallococcus sp. AB049A
GGGGCGTGTCGCACGCCACCAGCTTCCCGGCATCCAGCACGGCCAGCCGGTCGCACCCTTCCGCCTCGTCCGCCCGGTGGGTGGTGAGCAGCACGGTGACGCCCTGCGCGTCGCGCAGCCGCTTCAGGTGCGTCCAGAACGTGCGGAAGGCCGCCTCGTCCAGCCCTTGCGTGGGCTCGTCCATCAGCACCACGCGCGGCTGGTGCACCAGCGCGCGCGCCAGCTCCAGCCGCCGGCGCATGCCGCCCGACCAGGTGCCCACCTTCTCATCGCCCCGGTCCTGCAGGCCGATGAGCGCCAGCATCGTCTCCACCCGCGCCTTCGCGTCCGCGCCGGTGAGGCCGTACAGGCGCGCGCCCAGGAGCAGGTTCTCCCGCGCGGTGAGCAGGTCATCCAGGCTGCTCCTCTGGAAGATGATGCCCATCTGGCGCCGCAGCGCCGGGTCGCTCAGCGACAGCACCCGGCCGGCGAAGTGCACCTGGCCGGCGTCCGGCGAGAGCAGGCCCGCGAGCAGCTGGAAGGTGGTGGACTTGCCGGCGCCATTCGGGCCCAGCAGCCCCAGGATTTCGCCCGGCTGCACGGACAGCGACAGCCCGTCCACGGCGGTGCGCCCGCCAAAGCGGCGAGTGAGCCCCTCGATGCGCAACAGCGGCGGGGGCGGGGTCGGAACGGAGGTGTCAGGCATGCGGAGTGCGGCCTTGCGCCAGGTCGCCGCGCGAGGGCGCTAGCCGCGGGGGACGCGGTCCAGCACCATCACGACGAACAGGACGGCGAGATACACGAGCGAATACGCGAACGTCTGGCGCGCCCAGGCCTTTCCCAGGTGCTTGAAGAAGCCCCACGCTCCCAGGCCGAGGAAGCCCAGCCCCAGCACCACCGCCGTCGCCAGGTACCACGTGCCGGAGATGTTCAGCTGGAACGGCAGGAGCGTCATGGGCACCATCGCGACCAGGTAGAGCACCACCTGCGCGCGGCTGGACTCGTCCCCGCGCTCCAGCGGCACGGACTTGAGGCCCGCGGCGGCGTACTCGTCCTTGCGGAACAGCGCGATGGCGATGAAGTGCGGCATCTGCCAGAGGAACATGATGGCGAACAGCGCGAAGCCGCCCGCGTCCACCTGGCCCGTCACCGCCGTCCAGCCCATCAGCGGCGGCAGCGCGCCGGGAATCCCGCCCACCAGCATGGCCGCGGACGTGCGGGCCTTGAGCGGCGTGTAGGCCAGCACGTAGCTGAGCAGCGCGATGAGCCCCAGCACGCCGGTGAGCAGGTTGGCGCCCAGCACCAGCGCGGGCAGGGACACCGCCGCCAGCGACAGGCCGAACCAGAGCGCCGTGTTGGGGTCCATGCGCCCGGCGGGCAGCGGCCGGTTGCGCGTGCGCGCCATGAACTGGTCGCTGTGGCGCTCCATGTAGCAGTTGAACGCGTTCGCCGCCCCCACCGTCCCCGCCGTCGCCAGCAGCGTCACCAGCGCCCGCACCGGCGTGAACGGCCCCGGCGCCAGGAACATGCCGCCCGCCGCGGTGATGAGCACCAGCAGCGACAGCCTCGGCTTGGTGAGGGAGATCAGGTCGGACGCGGTGGATGACTGGGACAGGGCACGCGCGCTCAAGCGGACTCCAGCAGATGGCCCCTGGACCGCGGCCGCTACCGGCTACCGGTCAAGGGGGGGTGGTGGGGTGGACCCTCC
>NZ_RAWL01000774.1:0-1680 GCF_003668885.1 Corallococcus sp. AB049A
GTGGGCGGGGAGGGCGGTGACGAGCTCCTGGCCGATTTCCAGTTCACCCAGGCCGGCAGCAGCAGATGAAGATCTCTTCTTCTCCTTCTCCCTTCTGTTTCTGGGGGAGGACGTCCCGGACGTGTCCCGAGGACGTCCGGCGGACACGTCGAGGCCCCTGGCGGCGGCCCGCTCCCGCCGTTTGCGCTCGGCCTCCTTCTTCCGCTTGTCGAGCACTCCGACGTAGCGATCACACAGGGTGAGGCGCACGCCGTCGTCTTCACGGATCAGGATCCGGGCGCGGAGGAGGGCGGACCAGAAGGCGCCGGGGGTGCCCGTCCAGCGGACGGCGGACTCCAGCGCTTCAATCCACACGGCTTCGTCCGCGGACGCGTCCCACGCTTGTCCGCCGGACATGTCCGCGGACGGTCCGAAGGACACAAAGCGCCCTTCGGGCAGGGCCTGCACGGCCCAGATTTGAAGCTCCACCATGGCGCCCAGGAACGCGCGCCGGTCCATGCCCAGCACGCGAGCGGCGCCAATCACCGCGAGGCTCATGGGGAAGCCCACGTCCACCTGCACCCAGTCCAGACCCGCCACGTCCACGCCTCCCATCCCGGACGCACCTGCGTGTCCGGTCCCGTGTGCCCTGGTGCCCGTTACGGGCGTCCGTCCCTGCCCGCTGTCGTGGGTCGTCCCCCGGTCCGCTGATCCGGCGTTGATCGCATGGACCCGGCCGGAAGCCGGGCGCCACACGAGCGCAGGAGGTGGGATGGGGGAGGGGGATGATCCACGGCTCCGCGATCTGTGTCGTGGATCCCTGGCCGTCTACCCCCTGGGTTCTCCAGCGGACGTCCGATCTCTGGACGCTACAAGGCGCTACAGCAGGACCGGGTGGATCAGGGCCCGTTCACCTGGAGGTTGTCGATGGCGAGGCCGCAGCCGACGCCGCCGGAGGTGCTGGTGAGCTGGATGCGGGAGGTGGTGCTGGTGGCGTTGAACACGTAGGAGCGCGCGCTCCAGGACGCGGACGCGTTGGAGAAGCTGGCGCTGGACGGGCCGTAGTTGATGGTGGCGGACCGGGACACGGTGGCGCAGGCGGGGCTGTTGGACACGTAGAAGGACACCGTGTAGCCGGCGCCCACGACGGTGGGCACGTCCTGGTACAGCGAGCCCGCGCCCAGGCCATTGAGGTCAATGGACTGCACCCCGTTCTGCGGCGTCTTGTACGTGTTCTTCATCACCTTGATGCCGGAGGTGATGGTCCAGCCTGGAAGCGCGGTGCTGCCGGCGTTGAGGACCACGTAATTGAAGTTGCCGATTGCGTTGTTCTCGAAGCTGCCGTTGGAGGCGACGTTGATGCCCTGCTCGACGTTGCCGAGCTCGGGCTCCTGGATCACGGCATCCGGGCCGCCACAGGCCGTCAGCGCGAAGAAGCCAAAGCCCACCACCGCGCTGCAACGCAGCACTTTCTTGCCATTCATATGAGGTGATTCCCCCTGAGATGTGTTTCGACCGGGT
Organism: Corallococcus sp. AB049A; assembly: GCF_003668885.1. Lineage (NCBI taxonomy): Bacteria > Pseudomonadati > Myxococcota > Myxococcia > Myxococcales > Myxococcaceae > Corallococcus > Corallococcus sp. AB049A. The sequence continues at coordinate 1,501 of NZ_RAWL01000774.1, forward strand.
GTATTGCTCCGGTGAAACACATCACATGGGGTTCACATTCAGTGTGTCAGGCTTCACTGCATGGACTGCCAGGCCGGTTGCTGTGCAGGCGGGCTAAAGGGCTGTGCAGCCGCCCGTGGGTGGAGGGCTGATCACGGCTGTGGGACTCAGCGAGCAGGACTGGACGCTGCGCAGGTAGAT
>NZ_RAWL01000775.1:0-1679 GCF_003668885.1 Corallococcus sp. AB049A
GGGACGAGCGCGGTGGGGGCGGGGGCCCAGCGGAAGGCGTCTCCCGCACGCTCCCGGGTCGCCTGGGAGACGAGCACCGGCACCCCGAAGCCCTTGGTCAGCCGCTCGATGCGGTTGGCCAGGTTCACGGTGTCGCCAATGGCCGTGTACTCCAGGCGCCGGAACGGAGACCCGATGTTGCCCAGGACGACGGGCCCGGAGTGGACGCCCACGCCCATGCGAAGGCCGGCCTCGCCCCGGGCGGCCCGCTCGGCGTTGACGGCCTCCAGCTCCCGCACCATGTCCAGCGCGCACCGGGTGGCGCTCCGGGCGTGGTGGGCGTCCGGCAGCGGGGCGCCGAAGTACACCATGAGTGCGTCCCCGATGAACTTGTCGAGCGTCCCGCCGTGGCGGAACACCACCTCCACCATGCGGCCGTAGTACTCGTTGAGGATGGTGACCACCTGCTCGGGCGGCAGCCGTTCGCTCAGGGCGGTGAAGTCGCGCACGTCCGCGAAGAGGACGGACACCTCGCGCAGCTCCGCGACGGGGGAGTCGCGGTCCTGGAGGCGCTCGGCGACGGCGGGGGAGAAGTAGCGGCCCAGCCGGGCGCGCTGGAGCTCCTCCTGGGTGACGGCGGCGGACAAGAGGCGGATGCGCGTCAGGAGCCGGGAGGCGCCCGCGGCCGTCATGGCCAGCATCACCGCGCCGGCCACCTGGGCCCCCGCGCCGATGCCGGCCTCCTGCTGGAGCCTCACCTCCGCGAGGATGGCGATGACCGTGACAATCAGGGTGACGGGCCGCCGGAGGCTCAGCGCGGACAGCAGCACCAGCGCGGCGAAGATGCCCAGCGTGAAGCCGGCCACGCCGCCCGGGGACGGTGACACCGGGAGCGCCAGGTGCTGCAGCCAGTAGACGGCGGGCACGTCCACGAACGCGACGGACAGCGACGCCTGGCGGGCGATGCGCGCGGAGGCCGTCACCGCCACGGCCACGATGGTGGTGCACACGAGGTAGAGCGTGAAGGGCGCCAGGTAGACGTCCCAGTCGTGCAGCTCGCGCACGCGGCCCAGGTACACCGCCATGGAGAAGAGCACGCCCACCGCGCCCAGCCGGACCCAGGCCAGGTGCCGTCCATTGGATTGGCGCTCCATGTCGAGCGCGCGCCGCACGGACTCCTGCAGGGTGTCGCTGGGCGTGGCGCTGGATGGCATGGACGTGGGCCCCCCGGGCCGAGGGATGCATCGGTCAGGAACAGCGAGGGCGCCATCTTGCACCGACAGTGTGCGCAACGCACGTCGGGCGCTCCCGGAAGGCCCGGTGGAACACAGAGTTGGCGCGGAAACAGCCTGACAGGGTAGACGCTGGAGGCATGTCCGTGCGGTCCGTCGCCTCCTTCCTCCGCGCCGCTTCGGGGCGCCTGGCCCTCGGTGCCCTGCTGGGGCTGCTGCTCTTCGCCGCCGAGACGGTCTGGCTGCTCAAGGCGGGCGTGGTGGGCGTGGACATCCCGCTGGATGGCCCCTACGCGGCGCTGGCGGCGGCGGTCCGGCCGCTCCTGCCGGGCGTCATCCTGCGCGTGGCCAGCGTCTACATGGTGGCGGGTGGCCTGCTGGCGCTCGCCGCGACGGTGCTGGCCTCCGCCTGGACGCGGCGGGGCGGGTGGGTGGCGCTGGCGCTGATGGTGCCGCACTGGGTGGTGC
>NZ_RAWL01000776.1:0-1672 GCF_003668885.1 Corallococcus sp. AB049A
GCGTACCGGCGCGGCCGCGGGCTTCTTCGCCGTGGAAGTGCCAGCGCCCGGCGCGGCGGCCGGGACATCCGGTGCGAGCAGGTCATCCGGCGCCAGCGCCGGGGCTGTATCCGGAGCGGTCTCGGGAGCGGCCTGCACGGGCTCGGCGGACGGCGGCGGGGGCGTCCCCGGTGCGGCGGGCGCCGTGGCCGTGTTCTGCGCCGGAGGCGTGTCCGGGACGGGCTCGGACTCGGCCTGCGTGGGAATCTGCGGCACCGGGGTGGCCGGCGCGGGCGTCGACGTCCGCGACTGTTCCAGGCCCACGGCCAAGCGCAGCTCGGGGATGAAGTAGAGCCCCGCGCCCACGATGGAAAGCGCCACGACCATCAGCAGCAGGAACACCAGCGCGGAGCGCAGCGCACTGGCCTTGCGGACCGGGGCCGGCTCACGCTTCGAGGCACGCGGCGCCGCCGCGGGCTCCGGCCGCACCGGCATGGCCTTGCGCCGGGTCGAATCGTCGCGCGTCGCGCGCGAGGTGGACGACTCGTCCGGGTCCGCGGGCGCGGGGGAACGGGAGACGGCGCGCATGCTCGACGCGGTGCTGGGGCGCGGAGGCGGCGTGCTCGGAGACGAACCGCGCACGGCGCGCCGGGAGCCCGTGCGGCCCCGGGACGGAGCGGTGGGGCCGGTGTCGGGCTCGCGCTTGCCGGTGGACGAGGACGTCTCCCGCAGCAGGGCCTCGTCCAGCATCACGCGGGCCTGGGGCTCCTCGCGGCGTGAGGCGCGCGGCATGGGGATGCGCGGGTGCGTGTCCGCGTCGCCGATGCGCGCGGCCGGGGCGTCGTCCGGATCCGCGGAGATGTACGGCACGTCGGAGTCCGGCTCCAGGGCGCGCGGATCCACCGAGACCAGGTCCTCCGACGGCCGCGTGTCCTGCATCGTCGGCCGGGGCACCGGGCCCGACTCGAGCGACTCGAGGTCGTGCGAGTCCTCGTCGGACTCGAAGGCGCGCGGGCCGGTGGACTGGATGGAGGCCACCTGGATGGTGGGCGCGGCGTGCGACGGCAGCGGCACCGACGCAGGTGCCGGGCGGCTGCCATTGGACGGCGTGGTCACGCCAGGGCGCGAGGACGGCACGGAGGGCATCGCGGCCGTGGGACGCTGGCCCTCCGGAATGCGGACCTCCGCGGGACGTGAGGACTCAGCGGCCCGGGGCGCATCGTAGTTGCGCGACGGCTCCGAAGCGCGCACCGGCTCGAAGGCCGGCAGGGGCTCCGACGCGCGAACCGCGTCGGACACGGGCGCGGGACGGCTGCCATTCGACGGCGTGGTGACGCCCGGGCGCGACGACGCCAGGGACGGCATCGCGGCGGTGGGACGCTGGCCCTCCGGGATGCGCGGCTCCGCGGTGCGCAGCTCCGATGAACGCCCCCCGTCGGAGATGGGCTCCGGCCACGGATAGGGGCTCTCGGGAAGCTCCTCCTCGTCGAGGAACGGGCCGTCCGGCGGAGGCGGCGGCTCCATGAACGGCAGCTCCCCTGCCCCGCCGTCGAAGGATGGCATGGGAGGAGGCGCCACCGGCCGCGACGCATCCGCGGGCACGAAGGGCACAGGGCCATCCACGGCGGGAATCGCCGCCATGGGCGGAGGCGGAGGCGGCACACCCCGAGGCCCCACCGAATCCGAGAAGGGC
>NZ_RAWL01000777.1:0-1670 GCF_003668885.1 Corallococcus sp. AB049A
GCGGTGGCGGTGGATGCGGCGGAACCGGAGGACAAGGCGGAACGGGCGGAGGCGCCTCCATCGCCGTGATTGCGTTCAACTCGCAGCTCATCGTCGAACCCTCGTCCCGGCTGCTGACGCAGGGGGGCGGCAAGGGCGGTAACGGTGGAGCCGGAGGACAAGGCGGCGCTGGCGGGCCTGGAGGTGGCGGAGGCGGCTTCACCACCGGGTCGGGCGTCAACGGAGGAAAGAGCTACTTCACCATCAGCGGCCAGGGTGGTGGCGGTGGCGAAGGAGGCACGGGCGGCCTTGGCGGCGCGGGGGCAGGCGGTGGTGGAGGCCCCTCGGTCATCTTCTGGTGCTCGGATGCCGGCATCCTCCTGCCCGAGTCCACGCCCCTCACCCCAGGTGAGGGAGGAACGGGAGGCCTGAGCCCGGGTGGCACTCCTGGCTCGCCTGGAGTGTCGCAGCGTGACCTCGGCTGCACCTTCGTCGACGCCGGAACGCCCTGACCCACTGCGTTGCCCGCTGTGTGACAACAGCGGGTGAGAAAGCGAGACCCGGGGGCAGGTGCCTGTCTGCTTGCCCTGCGTCCCCGGGCGGCCACTTCGCTTCCCGGGTTTTCACCTGTTACGCTCCCCCGTGGTGGAGATGTCTTCCGAGCTGATCTGCGAAACCTGCGGCCTCACCGTTCCGTCCGAGACGGCGGTATGCCCTCGCGATGGCACCGTCGTGCTGTCGTCGTTCCAGCCGACTCCACCGGAACCGAAGGTCATCGTGGAGCACCCCGGTACCGAAGCCACCGCCATCACCGACCCCCTCATCGGCCTGAAGCTGGGCGAGTACGAGCTGCGCTCGCGCATCGGCGTGGGCGGCATGGGCCTGGTCTACGAAGGCATCCAGCCCCTCATCGGCAAGCGCGTCGCCGTGAAGGTGCTGCGCCCGGAGCTGGCGCACTCGTCCGAACAGGTGGCCCGCCTCCTCGCGGAGGCCCGCGCCGTCAACGCCATCCGCCACCGCGGCATCATCGACATCTTCGGCTTCGGCCAGCTCCCCGACGGTCGCCAGTACATCGTCATGGAGTACCTGGAAGGCCAGCCGCTGGACGCCATCCTCGCGGAGCAGGGCCGCCTCCCCGTCCCGGAGGCCCTGTCCCTCCTGGATGAAGTGCTCGCCGCCCTGGGCGCCGCGCACGGCGCCGGCGTCGTGCACCGCGACCTGAAGCCCAGCAACATCTTCCTCGTGAAGCAGCCGGACGGCTCGCGCTACGTGAAGCTGCTGGACTTCGGGCTCGCCAAGCGCGGCGAGGGCCCCACCGGCCGCACCGCGCAGACGCGCACCGACATGGTCGTCGGCACTCCGGAGTACATGGCGCCCGAGCAGGCCCGCGGCCAGTCCGTGGGCCCCATGACGGACCTGTACGCCATGGGCGTCGTTACCTTCGAAATCGTCACCGGCCGGCTGCCCTTCATCGGCAGCTCCCCGGTGGACCTGCTCATGAAGCACGTGGAGGCGCGCCCGCCCCGGCCGTCGGAGTTCGTCTCCGACCTGCCGCCCGCCGTGGACGCCTTCATCCTGCAGATGCTCACCAAGGACCCGGAGACGCGCCCCAACTCCGCGGATGCCCTGCGTCAGCACCTGTCCAAGCTGCGCCGCACCCTGCGCGCCACGCGCACCAACCCCACCGCGCC
>NZ_RAWL01000778.1:0-1596 GCF_003668885.1 Corallococcus sp. AB049A
AGATGTGTATAAAGAGACAGGCGGAAGCTGTCGCGCTCCACCGCGCCCACGTGCGACTCGAAGGCCGCCATCGACGCGTCCGAGTCCGCCGTCAGCGCGTCCACCCGGGCCTGGATGCGCGACACCCACTCCAGCGCGCGCCCGTGCGCCGCCTCCACCGCGCCCGCGTCCTTCGCCAGCACCGCGGGCAACAGCGCGTCCCGGTAGAGCGTGTCCAGCGCGTCGCCCGACGCCTGGATGTCCGCCACCGCCGCGCGCTCGTCCGCGTCGCGCGCGTGCTCCGCCAGACTGCGCGTCAGCGCCTCCACGCGGGCGCGGGCCTCCGTGTGGAAGTGACGGTGGCTGTCATTGCCCAGGATGATGGTGTGCGCCAGGTGCGCGTACTGGTCCCTCACCGCCGTGGCCAGCTCGCGCGCCTCCCGCGCCCGGCCGCCCACCTCGCGCAGCGCGCGCGTGCCCTCGTGGATGTCCGCCAGCCGGCCGAGCGCATAGGCCGACGCCGCCGCGAACAGCGCCACCAGCGCCCCGAACGCGAGCAACACCCTGCGGGTCGTGGTGCCGGAGACAGGTCCCATGGAACGGTTTATATGACTGACAATGCGCTTCAAGAACCTGGATGGCAGCGGACCGCAGCCCTTCACCCGCGTGTTCAAGTGGGCCGTCACGGACAAGCTCACGGGCAAGCGCCGCGACTCACCCGCGCGCGCCGTCGTGCCGCACGTGGAGCCGGATCTGGCCCTGCTCGCCACCCCGCCCGCGCCGGGTGAAGGCGCCCGCCTCACGTGGCTGGGCCACGCCAGCTGGCTGGTGCAGCTGGATGGCGTGTCGCTGCTCATCGACCCGGTGCTGCGCGACGCCATCAACGTCGTCATCCGCCGCAACGTGCCGCCCGGCGTGCCCGTGGAGAAGCTGCCGCGCATCGACGCGAGCCTGGTGACGCACAACCACTACGACCACCTGGACCTGCCCACGCTCAAGCAGGTGGGCGCCCGCATCGTCACCGGCCTGGGCCACGCGCCGGTGTTCCAGGGCCAGGGCCTGCCCTTCCACGAGCTGGACTGGTGGGAGTCCACGCAGGTGGGGCCCGTGCGCGTGCACTACGTGCCGTCCCAGCACTGGAGCCGCCGCGGCCTCAACGACGCCAACGAGATGCTCTGGGGCGGCTTCGTGGTGGAGGGCTCCAGCGCGCGCGTCTACCACTCCGGCGACACCGCCTACTTCCAGGGCTTCAAGGAGATTGGCGCGAGGTTCCCCAAGCTGGACGCGGCGCTGTTGCCCATTGGCGCCTATGACCCGGCGTGGTTCATGCGGCTGCAGCACATGAACCCGGAGGAGGCGGTGCAGGCCTTCGAGGACCTGGGCGCGCTGGCCTTCTTCGCCATGCACTGGGGCACCTTCAAGCTCACCGACGAGCCCCTGGACGAACCGCCCGCCCGCCTGGACGCCGAATGGCTGCGCCGGGGCTGGCCTCGCGACCGCGTGCACGTGCTGCCCGTGGGCGGCATACACACCGTGCGGCACGGTTGAGCGCTGGCGGGGCTTGTGGTCTCAAGCGGGCATGCTCCTGCCCACCCTCGCAGCCCTGGTCCTCACGCA
>NZ_RAWL01000077.1:0-25755 GCF_003668885.1 Corallococcus sp. AB049A
GCGCCCGCCCCCGTCAACCAGGGCCGCAACCCGCCCCCGGGCGGCACGGGCACCGGCGCCCGGCCTCCCAGCGGCTCCGGATGGGGCCGTGGCAACAACGTCGCCCCGTCCGACAACGACCGGGACAATGACCGGGACAACGGCCGCGGCAACAGCGGCGGCTGGAACACGCCGGCCAGCAAGAGCCGCGATGACGACCGGGACAACGACCGGGACAACGACCGTGGCAACTCCGGCGGCCGTGGCAACTCCGGCGGCAACAGCGGCAACAGCGGCGGCCGGAGCAGCGGTGGGTGGGACTCCTCGGGCAGCAGCGGCGGCAGCAGCGGCGGCGGCCGGAGCAGCGGCGGCAGCAGCGGAAGCAGCGGCGGTGGCCGGAGCAGCGGCAGCAGCGGTGGCGGTTGGAACACCGGCAGGAGCTCCGGTTCCTCCTCCTCCGGCAGCGGCAACGGCGGGTCGCGCTGGTAGGCGCTCCGCATCCCTCCTCCTGGCGTGACCCGCGGCACCGGGCGCGGCCTTCCGTTTCCAGCGGAGGGCAGGCTCCCGGTGCCGACGTGTTTTCAACACCCGGAGGGCTCGTCGTCCGGGGCGTCCAGCCCGGCGGCGCGCCGGTGCGTCGTGAAGGGGACGGACGGGGACCCTGGACGGATTGCGGCCACCCCGGGCCGTGAAGATGTTGCCGCCCGATGAAACACTACATTCGGGCGGCGGGTGGGGCCGTGCTCGGGCTGTTGGCATGGGCCTGTGGCGGCGGCGGATACACACCAGACCCCGGCGTGCGGACCGAGGACGCCGAGGCGGTGGACCTGGAGAACCTTCGCATCCTCGTGACCGGTGAGGCACGCGTGTTCCCGGAGGCCGAGGGCTCGGCCCTGGCTCCCGCGTCGCTCTCCGGAATGGCGCTCACCGTGGAGGAGCCCCTGCGCGTGGCCGTCAACGACGCGTCCGCCACCTTCGCCACCGGCGAGGTGTCCGAGGACGGCACCTTCCGCATCAGCGACGTGCCCGTGCGCGACGTGCACCAGGGGCTCGCGGTGGGCCTGTCGCACGACGGGCTCGTGCCCAGCACCACGATTGTCTACGACACCGCCTTCACCGGCACGCGCCCGCGCACGGACATCATCGACGCGCACGCCTGGGCCCTGCCTGGCGCGTTCGTGGATCAGCTGGGCGCCGCCGTGGGCGCGCCGCGCCTCCAGGGCCACACCGGGGACAAGGCGGCCACCCTCGCGTCCGCGGGCTTCGTGCTGGGGCGCGTGGTGGACCTGAACGGCCAGCCCGTGAGCGGCGTGCGCGTGGCGCTGGACCGCGCGGACCTGGCGGATCGCGTCTACTACCCGTCCGCGGACCTGACGTCCGTGGACACCGCCGGCACGGCGGCCCACGGGCTCTTCCTCTTCGTGCACGCGGGCGCCGGGGTGTCGTCCTTCCAGCTGTCCGTGGAGGGGAGTCCCACCTACGTGCCGCGCAACGTCGACGTGGGCCCCGGGCGGGGGGTGGTGCTCACGGTCTACCCAGGCCGTTACGCACCCTGACACAACCCTGGACAAGCCTGACATCCCCGCCTAGGACGGACATCCGCCCAACCCCGGCGTCCCATAGCGGGGTGGCCCCCGGTACGGGATGTTGTGGCAGGATGCAGGGCTGGCGTTCCGGGGGGACGCGGATGATGAGCGGCCGTTCCATGCCACGAAGCACGGCGTTGGTCCGTGCCCTTGCGCGCAGCTCCTCGGTGGCGGCCTGCCTCGTGGGGCTGCTCGTGCTCGTGGGCTGGGCGCTGGATGTCATGGTCCTCAAGTCCATGGGCGCCGCGCTCCCCGCCATGCGCCCCAGCGCCGCGCTGGGGTTGCTGCTGGGTGGGGCCGCGCTGGGCCTGCGCCTGCCGGACTCACCCCGCCCCGCCCTGCAGCGGCTGGGCACCGTGCTGGCCCTGGCCACGGCCCTGCTGGGCGCGGCGAGCCTCGTGGACGGCGTCATCACCGGGGGCACCGGAGGCCTGGACGCGCTGTTCCTGCGCGCCTTCGGTGAGGAGGTGCCCGCGTCGCCGGGGCTCGCGCCGTCGCCGTTGATGGGGCTGTGCCTGCTGCTGCTGGGCCCGGCGCTGGCGCTGGTGGACCGGGGTCACCCGCAGCGGCTGTCCTGGGCGGACGGGCTGGTGGTGCTGGCGCTGATGGCGGCGCTGACGGGCCTCAACGGCTTCCTGCTGGGGCCGCTGGTGACGCCCGCCGCGGTGCCGTACTTCCAGGAGCGCAGCATGGGGCTGCACACCACCTGCGTGCTGATGCTGCTGGCCATGGGCACGCTGTGCGCCCGGCCGGAGCAGGGGCTGATGGCGCGGCTCACCCGGGACACGCTGGGCGGCTTCGTGGCGCGGCGGCTGGTGCCGGTGACGCTGCTGGGGCCGCCGGTGCTGGGGCTGACGCTGGTGCTCATCCACCTGACGGGCGGGCTGAGCCACGACGCGAAGCTGCCGCTCTTCGCCACGGTGGTGGCCGCGGGCGGCGCCACGCTGGTGCTGCTGGCGGCGCGGGCGCTGGACGTGCTGGATACGGAGCGCATGCGGGCCACCGCCGCGCTGGAGGCCTCCGAGGAGCGCTTCCGCACCTTCCTGGATACGGCACCGGACCCCATGGTGGTGGTGGACGCCACGGGCCACGTGCGCTTCGCCAACGCGGAGGCCGAGCGCGTCTTCGGCTACCGCCGCGAAGCGCTGCTGGGCCGCGAGGTGGAGCTGCTGGTGCCGGAGGGGCTGCAGGGCGCGACCCCCGCCGGAGAGGGCCCGGCGCGCGCCACGGGCGGGCGGCTGGTGACGGGGCAGCGGCAGGACGGCACCAGCGTGCCGCTGGAGGTGCGCTTGAGCCCGCTGGAGGGCGGAGACGACGCCACGCGCATCGCCGTCCTGCGCGACGTCACCGAGCGCCGGGACCTGGAGAAGCTGCGCGAGGAGTACGTGGGGCTCATCTCGCACGACCTGCGCAACCCGCTGAACACCATCAACCTGCGCGCCCACCTGCTCCAGCGCGCGCTGCACGAGCGGAAGCTGGAGCGCGAGGGCCACATGGCCCAGGCCATCATCCACAACGTGGAGTGGATGAGCACGATGATCGAGGAGCTGCTGGAGGGCTCGCGGCTGGAGTCCGGCCGGGTGAACCTGCGCCGCGAGGCGTGCGACCTGGGCCGCTTCCTGGAGGAGGTGCTGGAGCGCGACGTGCCGCCCGACGCGCGCGAGCGCTTCCGGCTGCACCGCACGGGCTCCCTGCCGCCGGTGCCCATGGACGCGGCGCGGTTGGAGCGCGTGGTGACGAACCTGCTGACCAACGCGCTCAAGTACAGCCCCCAGGGGACGCCGGTGGACGTGCGGCTCGCCGCCGTGCACGACCATGCCGTGGTGTCGGTGACCAACCAGGGCACGGGCCTGTCCCCGAGGGACGCGGCGCGCCTGTTCGACAAGTACTACCGCACGGAGGACGGCCGCTCGGCGGACGGCAAGGGGCTGGGGCTGGGGCTCTACATCAGCCGGCTCATCGTGGAGGCCCACGGCGGCCACATCTGGGTGGAGAGCGAGCCGGGCCGGGGCGTCACCTTCTTCTTCAGCGTGCCCCTGGAGACCCCCGCCACGCCCACGGAGTCCGAGCCGCCGCGCCAGCGCGCCAGCTAGCGCGGCACGAACCAGCGCGGCAGCCAGTCCGCGCCCTTCGCCGTGGTGAGCCGCGTCTGGCCGGTGCCGTCCGGACGCATGAGGTACAGGTCGGTGTCGCCGTCGCGCTCGGAGACGAACACCAGCGCCTTTCCGTCCGGGCTCCAGGCCGGCATGTCGTCGCGGTGCTGCCCGTCCGTCAGCGCCACCGGCGCGCCTCCCGCCATGTCCACCACCCAGATGCGGCTCTTGCCGTCCGGCAGCCGGGCCACGTACGCCACGCGCTTGCCATCCGGGCTGAAGACCGGCTCGCGCTCGTCACCCGCGAAGCCCTCGCCGGACAGCGCGCGCAGGTCCGAGCCGTCCGCGCGCACCCGGTACACGCGCTCCTTGCGCTCGCGGTTGCTCACGAAGAGCAGCCACTTCCCATCCGGGCTCCACTGCGGCGTGCGGTCCTCCAGGTAGAACGTGGTGATGCGGCGGGGCTCGCCCGTGCCGTCCGCGCGGAAGACGTAGACCTCCGGGTCCCCTTCCCCGCTGCACACGCACGCCACCTCCGTGCCGTCCGGAGACACCGCGGGCTCGAAGCAGCCCTCCTTCACGTGCGTCAGCCGCGTGTCCACCGCGTTCGCCTGGGGCAGCACGCGCACCACGTCGCTGAAGCCCTGCGCGTCGGACTCCGCGACCAGCCACGTGCCGTCCGGCCCCCAGCTCGCGTTGCGCGCGCGCGGGCGGGGCGCATGCAGCGGCACCTGGCGGCCTCCCTCCAACGGCTGGAGGCGCAGCTGCTGGAAGACGCGCCCGTTCGCCTCGCCCGACGCAATCACCAGCAGCGTGCGGCCGTCCGGTGACGGCGGGCCGGGGTACTCGTCCTCCGGCGCGGTGGTGACCTGCGTCTCCTGTCCCGCGGGCGTCACCCGCCAGACGTCCTTCTGTCCCGCCCGTTCGGAGAGGAAGACGATGGTGCCCGGCAGGGCCCGCCGCTCCGCCTCCGACAGGGCGCCGGGCGCCGGGGCTCCGCCAGCGCCGCCGCAGCGGCCCTGACAGCCCATGGCGCCCAGCAGGGCGAGCACGGCCCACCCCCACCGTGCCCGCGAGGGCCCGGAACGCGTCCGCCGTTCAAGGCCCCAGTGCTTCACGTCAGCGCACCCGGACCGCGTCGGCCATGACCACGTAGCCCGGGGTCGTCCAGCGGCTCAGCTGAATCTTGTTCCAGCCGGCCGTGAAGCTGTACGTGCCCAGCGTCACCCACTTGCTGCCGTTGACCTGCTGGTTGACGGACACGCGGCCCACCTCGGCGCCCGACGCGTTGTAGGCGATGAACGGCGCCGTGGCGGAGCGGTTCGTGCCGGCCACCCACCAGGCGTCGATGGTGCGCGTCTGTGCGGTGGGCAGGTAGAACTCGAACGTGGCGGGCGCGGAGATGGCCTCCGTGGCCGCGTAGTAGTAGCCGCTGCCGTAGTAGCCGCTGCTGTAGCCGTCCGTCCACGCGCCCGTCGTCGAGAACTTCGCCTTGGAGGCGTCGTTGTTCGCGTTGTTGCTGTCGACGAAGATCTCACCCGTCGGCGTCGCCGTGCCGCAGTAGCTGTTGATCTTGCTGATGTACGTGGACCACGGCCAGTTGGGACCCGGGTCCGTGCGCGTCGCCGGCTGCAACCGGCCGTGCGCCACGATGTGGTAGCTGTCCTTGATGATGGCGTTGTCGCGCGCGATGTCGCACGACAGCTTCGCGGACGCGTCAATCTGCCCGGCCGGGAAGGACGTCTGGCTGGCGTAGCCGCCGTGCTCGATGCCGATGGTGAAGTGGTTGGCCGACACGCCGTTGAGCCAGGAAGACGTGCCGCCATTGAGCGACGAGTCGTACGTCGCGCCAATGTGCCACCCGCGGCTGGCCTCACGCACCAGCTGGGAGATCTCGCTGCCGCTCTCGTTCACCACGTAGTGCGCGCTCACCTGCGAGGCGCTGTTGGTGAGCCAGCTCCAGCAGGACGAGTAGCTGCCCTCGCAGGTGTGGATGATGATCATCGACGGGTCGCCCGCCGTGCCGGTGGGGCGCGCGTTGTAGTTGGGCGACGGCCGCCACACGGCCGCGCCGTAGTCCGGGCCGGCCGCCATGGCGCGCACCTGGGGACGCTCGAACTTCGCCTCCACCTGCACGGGCTCCAGCGACGCGGCCACGGACCCGTCCTGGTTCAGCGCCACCGCGCCCTCGTTGAGGACCGCGTACACGCCGCGGTGCACGTGCTCCGCCTGCGCCTCCGGGTTGGTGATGCCGCTCAGCTGGGCCACCACCGGCGCCCACGCGGCCAGGTCCCCGCGCTCCACGTTCGCGTCCGTGGCCAGCTGGGACAGCCGCGCCGCGCCCGCGCGCAGGTTGGACAGCGCGTCCGTGCGCGCCGCCTCCACCGTCACGCCCGCCAGCGCCGCGCCCTGCTCCAGGTCCTCACCGCGAAGGGCCATCAGGCCGGACGCGGGCTGCTGGCCGGGGAACTCCGCCTCGCCCACCACCATCTGCCAGCGCGTCTCCGCGTAGGAGACCGCCTTGAGCAGCTCCACCGGGACGTTGAACTCCTGCGCGGCCTGCGCGAACAGCGGATCCAGCTCACGCGGCAGCGTGCTGCCAGCGGTGTCCGTGGAGGGCTGCGACGGCGTCTCGGAGGGAGGCGCTTCCGTGGGCTGGGCCTGCGGACCGCACGCGGACAGCACCAGGGCGGCGGCCGCCGCCGCGAAGGGATTGCGGAAAAGGGACATGAGGGGACTCCAGAAGTCGAGGGAGCAACGCCCCGGCTCCACAGCACCGTGCGTGCCAGCCGCCTTCATCCTGTTACCTTCGTCCAGTTTTCTTCCGCGACCGGTGCATGCATGCTCCACCCGCACGATGCGCACGGCGCTCCTCGTGGCCTCAAACACCTGAAATCACGGAATTGCCTACATCGCAGGACCCACAGTTTTCACCTGGAGTCCGATGTGGTGCATCCGTGCCGCACTGCCGTGTTCCAGGACATCCGTGACGTAACGTTTTGTTACATCATTTCCTGTATCAATCACTATTTGAACCCTCGGCGGACCTGGCGGGCGGGCCGTCCGGGCGCGCGCCGCGCTGGAAGGGCCGACACGGGGGCAGGCCATCCGCTATGACGCCTGCATCATGCGGCTCTTCGGCATTGGCGACACACACCTGCCCTCCACCCGGCAGAAGGACATGCACCGCTTTGGCTGGACGGACCACCCGCTGCCCCTGCAGCGCGCGTGGGACGAACAGGTGCGGCCGGAGGACGCGGTCATCGTCGCGGGGGACATCTCCTGGGCCACCCGCGCCCACGAGGTGATGGAGGACCTGGCGTGGCTGGACGCGCGGCCGGGGCGCAAGGTGCTGGTGCGCGGCAACCACGACTACTGGTGGGGCGACTCCGCGTCCAAGCTGCGCAAGCTGCTGGAGCCCTTCCGCACGCTGGAGGGCTTCCTCCACAACAACGCGGTGGTGCTGGGGCCGTGGGTCATCGCCGGCACGCGGCTGTGGACGGCGCCGGAAGCGCCGCCCATGCCCGGCGGGGAGATGGGCGACGAGCAGGGGGACTCCGGCTACGTGGAGCGCGAGACGCGCCGGCTGTCCACGTCCATTGAGGACGCGCTCAAGAAGGAGGCGGCGCACCCCACCCCGCTCACCCGCATCATCGCGGTGCACTTCCCGCCCGTGTACGCGAACGAGCGGGCCACGGCCTTCAGCGCCCCCATTGAAGCGTTCGCGCCCAAGGTCTGCGTGTACGGCCACCTGCACTCCAGCGGCATCCCCGCGGGCTTCACCGGAGAGCGGGCGGGCGTGCGCTACGTGCTCGCGTCGTGCGACGCGGCCGGCTTCGCGCCGGTGCTGCTGGACGAGCGCTGATTCGCGGAGTGAAGCGCTTTGTCGACAGCTGAAACGGGGCCGTTAAGCTGGCCCCGGGTTCGCCCGTGAACCCCAGAGGAGTGGATGTCATGCCGTCGGACAAGGCCGAACTCGCCGCCCGGATCGCCACCCTCCAATCGGGAGACTCCATCCGCGGGCTCATCTTCAAGTCCGTGTTCGGCCTGGTGCAGCAGCACGCGGGCGCCATCGGGATGGAGAAGCTGCGCGTGGGGGAGCTGGACCACGACTACGCGGAGCTGCGCTCGTACCCGGCGCGGGAGTTCCTCACGCTGCTGTACCACACGGCGGACCTGCTGGAGGGCGCGCTGGGCCCCCAGGACGCGGTGTTCCACGCGTGCGGCGAGGTGAGCATCACCCGCTACTCCACCGGGCCGGGGATGCTGGTGTTCGGCATCATCTCCCGGGGGGACCCGCAGAAGCTCTTCGCGGGCGCGCAGATGGCGTACAGCGCGGCGGTGTCCTACGGCAACCGCGAGTACCTCACGACGGGCCCCAAGTCCGGCACCCTGCGCATGCGCCGGGACATGATGCCGCCCGCGTACCACGTGGGCATCCTCACCGGCTCGCTCAAGGTGCTGGGGCTGACGGGCAAGGCCACCGCGAAGCCGCAGGGCATCGACCGCGTGGACTACGACATCGAGTGGGCCTGAGGCTCAGTCCACGCGGGTGTAGGTCACGTCCAGCTGCGCCACCACGCGCTCGCCCACGGACGCCCAGCAGGCGAAGGTGTGATCCGCGCCGCGCACCTGGACGCGGTGCGCGCTGAACACCACCGTCTGGCCCGCGTAGGCCAGGCTGTCCGCGGACAGCTTCACGTCCTTCGCCACGAAGCGGGCGCCGGGCGCCGCCTCCAGCTTGCGGCCCAGCGTGGTGGCCATGCGGGTCATGCCGCCCGCGACCACCGCCACCGGCATCACCGGGTGCATGGCGAAGTGGCCCTTGCACAGCTCCGGGGTGACGACGAGCGAGGAGCGCATCAGGTCGCCCTCCATGCGGAAGTCCTGGAGGTCCAGCGGC
Organism: Corallococcus sp. AB049A; assembly: GCF_003668885.1. NCBI lineage: Bacteria > Pseudomonadati > Myxococcota > Myxococcia > Myxococcales > Myxococcaceae > Corallococcus > Corallococcus sp. AB049A. Next base: position 8,562 of record NZ_RAWL01000077.1, read on the forward strand.
TTGCTGTACGGGTTCTGCCGCAGCTTCGCCCACTCCTCCGGGGTGCGCTGCACGGTGTCCGCGGGGCGCGGCTCGCGGCGCATCTCCTGGCGCGCCTCGCCGAACAGGCGGGTGAAGGCGGCGGCGGACAGCACGTTGTAGTCCACCTCCAGCTTGAACAGCGGCGTGCCGTCAGAAGAGGACAAGAGCGTGCGCGCCGTGCAGGTGCGCTTGCCGGTGTACTCCGCCTGCGCCAGCGCCCAGAGCATGTCCGAGGCGCGCTCCTGCGGGGCCGCCTGCAGCCACTGACCGCGCGCCGCGCTGGCCAGGTAGAAGTGCTGCCCGTCCTTGGGCGCCACCAGCGCCGCGCCGCACGAGCCCAGGATGGCCAGGTGCCGGCCCGCCTCGCCCAGGCCCAGCGGCATCGCCTCCGCGTCCGGCGCCATCTGCACCGGCACGCGCGCCACCACCTCGCCCGGCAGCACCGTCACGTCCTTCAGCGCGAAGTACGGGTCCCGCACGCAGATGCGCGGGTAGAGCTCCTGCGCGCTCAGCACCGTGTACGGCGCCGCGTCCGACAGGGGCATCCGGGGCTCGGCCATCCACGGCATGACCGACTTCATCGAAGGAGCCGGGGACGACACGGAAGCGGGGGCGATGGCCTGGAGCATGGAAGGCTGACCTCGTTTCAGACGCCGGGTGCCGGGGGACACCTGGCTGCAGGGTAACCAACTTTCGTTACGCCGGGACAGTATTTTTATCTGCCCCGTGAAAAGATTCTCGATTCATCGACGAAAGTGTTGCTGCCCTGCCGTATTTTTATGTCCGAACCGGAAAAAAACGGACGGGGGCGGTGCAATTTGAAGCAGGCAAGCCCCTGCGTAAAGGGCTGTCCTGCAACCACTGGAGGACACCCCTGGGTCCCCTTTACCCCTCCCCCGGGAACGGTGCCCATGTGTTTTCAGGCACTTACGAGGAGGAATAAACCTCAAGTCCCGCAAAGCCCGTGCAATACATGCCGAGTAGTCTTTCTACTCCAGGGGTGAAGTCCTGGTGCGGCGTCGGCCGGGTTACAGCTCCACCTGACTTCCCAGCTCCACCACGCGGTTGGGCGGAATCCGGAAGTAGGCGGTGGCGCTGCGGGCGTTGCGGCTCATCCAGGTGAAGAGGGCCTCGCGCCACAGGGCCATGCCGGGCTTCTTGGTGGGGATGATGGTTTCGCGGCCCAGGAAGAAGCTGGTGCCCATGAGCTGGAACTGGAGGCCCTTCTCCCGGCAGCGCTTGAGGATGTCCGGGATGCTGGGGTTCTCCATGAAGCCGTAGCGGGCCACGACGCGCACGAAGCCCTGCTCCAGGGGCTCCACCTCCACGCGCTCTCCGACGACGACGTGGGGAATCTCCTCCGGGATGATGGTGAGCAGCACCACCTGCTCATGCAGGACCTTGTTGTGCTTCAGGTTGTGCAGGAGCGCGGGCGGGGTGCCCTCCGGGTTGCCCGTCATGAAGATGGCGGTGCCGGGCACGCGCACGGGCGGGTGGTCCCCGAAGCTGCCCAACAGGTCCTTGAGGCCCAGGCTGGCCGCGCGCAGCTTGGCGGCGAGGATGTCCCGGCCGCGCTTCCAGGTGGTCATCAGCGTGAAGATGCAGACGGCGAGCAAGAGCGGGAACCAGCCGCCGTCCGGAATCTTCGCCACGTTGGCGCCGAAGAAGGCCAGGTCCACCAGCATGAAGAGGCTGGCGACGGGCAGGGCCACGGCGCGGCGGACGCCCCAGCGCTCGCGGGCCACCACGTAGGCCAGCAGGGTGGTGATGCCCATGGTCGTCGTCACCGCGATGCCGTACGCGGCCGCCAGCCGGCTGGAGGAGCCGAAGCCCAGCACCAGCGCGATGACGCCCACCAGCAGCGCGCCGTTGATGCCGGGCAGGTAGATCTGCCCCATCTCCTCCGCGGACGTGTGCACCACCTCCATGCGCGGGCAGTAGCCCAGCTGCATGGCCTGCCGGGTGGTGGAGAAGGAGCCGGAGATGAGGGCCTGCGACGCGATGACGGCCGCGGCGGTGGACAGGGCCACCAGCGGATACAGCGCCCAGTCCGGGGCCAGGAGGAAGAAGGGGTTGCGGGCGGCCTCCGCGTGGCGCAGGAGCAGCGCGCCCTGGCCCAGGTAGTTGAGCACCAGCGACGGCAGCACCAGCCCGAACCAGGCCCGGCGGATGGGCTTCGCGCCGAAGTGGCCCATGTCCGCGTAGAGCGCCTCGCCGCCCGTCACCACCAGGATGACGGCGCCCAGCACCAGGAAGCCGTGCCACCCGTTGTCCATGAAGAACCGCACGCCGTGCACGGGCGACAGCGACCAGAGCACCGCGGGGTTGTGGATGAGCTCCTTCACGCCCAGCACCGCCAGCACCAGGAACCACACGGTCATCAGGGGGCCGAACACGGAGCCGATGCCCGCCGTGCCCTTGCGCTGCACCATGAAGAGCAGCAGCAGGATGACGAGCGAGATGGGAATCACGTACGGCTGGAAGACGGGGGTGGCCACGCTCAGGCCCTCCACCGCGCTCATCACGGAGATGGCCGGGGTGATGACGCCGTCTCCATAGATGAGCGCCGCGCCGAAGAGGCCCAGCGTAATCAGCACGGGCCGCGCACGGTGGGACTGGCCCCGGGGCCGGTGCATGGCCAGCGCCATCAGCGCGAGGATGCCGCCCTCGCCCCGGTTGTCCGCGCGCATCACGAAGATGATGTACTTCACCGACACGACGATGATGAGCGACCACACGATGAGCGACAGCACGCCCAGCACGTTGGCCGGCGTGGGCGTGACGCCGTGCGCTCCGGTGAAGCATTCGCGCAGCGCGTAGAGCGGACTGGTTCCAATGTCTCCGTAGACGATGCCCAGCGCGCTCAGGGCGAGCATCGCGATGCGTTTGGGAGAATCCGGGCCCTCCGAAGGGGCGGCCGGTGATTCCGAGGGTGCGTTCACGGGCCCCGCTTTAGCTGAACCCGGGCCCACCGCAACGGCTGCCGTCAGGGTCCTTTGGTTTCCAACCGCTCCGGGTGAGCCCATGTGCGCGCCCGCCCCCCTGCCCCCGAGGGAGCCGGGCCGTGGGGCGAGACGGATGCCCGCCACCAACGCTTCCCCGGGGTGGGTGTCGAGCATCCGCAGAAGTCTGGGATGGCGGGACCTGGGACGCAGAGCGCCGCGAGCGGGGCCGTGCTCCCATGGCGGGTGCAACGGGGGGACGTGGCATGACGATGGTCGCAACCAGGCTGGGGGAGGCGCGGCAGTACGGAGCGCGGCTTCCGGAGATTGAAGAGCGGCTGGCGCTGCTGGCGGAGGCCTCGCGGGTGCTGGCGGACGCGTCGCTGGAGCCCCCGGCGGTGATGGAGCGGCTGTGCGGCCTGGTGGTGCCGCTCTTGGGCTCCGCGTGCGCGCTGCGGCTGTTGTCGGAGGACGGGCTGTGGCTGCGCACGGTGGCGTCCGCGGCGGCGGTGCCGGAGGCGCGCGTGCGGCTGCAGGCGATGTTCTCCCAGCGGGTGCGCGCGGACGAGGGCGTGGCGGCGGAGGTGCTGGACTCGGGCGAGGCGCAGGGCGTGGAGGCCGTGCTGGTGCTGCCGCTGAGGGCGCGGGGGCGCCCGCTGGGGACGCTGACGGTGTGGCGGGAGGCGCCGGAGCCGTCGTCGTTCGACCCGGGGGAGCAGTTGCTCCTCCAGGAGCTGGCGGACCGGGCGGCGCTGGCGCTGGACGTGGCGCGCGCGTACGCGTCCGAGCGGCAGGCGCGTCAGGCGGCGGAGGTGGCGGCGGGGAGGCTCGCGCGGCTGCAGCACGTCACCGCGGAGCTGTCCGAGGCGCTCACCGCGGCGCGCGTGGCGGAGGTGGTGCTGGAGCAGGGGCTGGCGGTGGCGGACGCGAAGGCCGGGGCGCTGTGGTGCGTGGAGCCGGAAGCGGCGAGCGCCACGCTGCTTCGCTGCGCGGGCTGCACGCCGGACGCGGCGGAGCGGCTGAAGCGGATGCCCCTGGAGGGGGACTCGCCGGTGGCGCGGGTGCTGCGCGAGTCGCGGCCGGTGTGGCTGACGGTGGAGGACGCGCTGTCCGGCTCCGAGCGGCCGGCGACGTCTTCCGCGTGCCTGCCGCTGGTGGCGGACGGGCGGGTGCTGGGGGCGCTGGTGTTCACCTTCGGCCTGCCGCACGCGTTCGACGACGACGAGCGGGCCTTCCTCCAGCTGGTGGCGCACCACGCGGCGCAGGCGCTTGCGCGGGCGCGGCTCCTGGAGCGCGAGCAGCGGGCGCGGGCTGCCTTGCGCGAGGCGCACGGGACGCTGGAGGCCATCATCCAGGCGAGCCCCACGGCCATCATGCTGTTGGACCCCGACGGCACGGTGCGGCTGTGGAATCCGGCCGCGGAGCGGATGCTGGGGTGGACGGCGGAGGAGGTGCTGGGGAAGGTGTTGCCCGCGGTGCCACCGGAGCACTGGGACTCCTTCCGCCACGGGCTGGAGCGCGCCACGCGCGGCACGGTGCTGGACGGCGCGCCCCTGGCGGCGAGGCGGCGCGACGGCGGCGCGCTGCGGGTGGCCGTGTGGACGGGGCGCGTGCACCCTGCGAGCGGCCCGCCGCAGTGCCTGAGCGTGATGGTGGACATCACCGAGCGCCAGCGCGGCGAGGCGGCGCAGCGCTTCCTGGCGGAGGCCGGCGGGGTGCTGGCGGGGAGCCTGGAGGAGGAGGAGACGCTGGAGCGCGTGGCGCACCTGGCGGTGCCGCAGTACGCGGAGGCCTGCGGCGTGTTCCTGGAGGACGAGTCCGGCGGCGTGCGCTGCGTGGCCACGGCGGGCGTCGAGGACGGCGAGGTGCCGCCTCCGGGGCTCGCGGTGGTGGCGCGGGTCATCCAGTCCGGGAGGCCGGAGTCACGCTCGGGGCTGTCGGAGGCGGACCCGGCGAGCGCCCGGGCGGGCGGGACGTGCGCGTACCTGTGCGTGCCGCTGCGGGTGCGGGGGCACACGCTGGGGGCGCTGACGTTCGTCACGTCCAAGCGCGCGTACGACGCGCAGGACCTGGCGCTGGCGCAGGAGCTGGCGCGTCGGGCGGCGCTGGCGCTGGACAACGCGAGCCTCTACCGGGACGCGCGCGACGCCATCCGCCTGCGCGAGGAGTTCCTGTCCATCGCGAGCCATGAGCTGAAGACGCCCATCAGCGCGCTGCAGCTCCAGGTGCAGAGCCTGATGGCGGGGCTGGCGCGCTCGGGGGCGTCCTTCGACTTGGAGAAGCTCAAGCGCGGCCTGGAGCGGGTGGACCGGCAGGTGAAGCGGCAGACGCTGCTGGTGAATGACCTCTTGGACGTGTCTCGCTTGAGCGCGGGGAAGCTGGAGCTGGTGCTGGAGCCCCTGGAGCTGGGAGGGCTGGTGCGGGAGGTGGCCGAGCGGTTCGAGCAGGAGTACGCGCGCTCGGGGACGCCGCTGGAGCTGGTGCTCGCGCCGGAGGTGACGGGGCAGTGGGACCGGCTGCGGTTGGATCAGGTCTTCACCAACCTGTTCTCCAACGCGCTGAAGTACGGCCGTGGCAACCCGGTGCACGTGTCCCTGGAGGCGGAGGGAGGCCGGGCGCGGCTGCGGGTGAAGGACGGCGGCATCGGCATCGCGAAGGAGCACCTGCCGCGCCTGTTCCACCGCTTCGAGCGCGCGGTGTCCGAGCGCAACTACGGCGGCTTCGGGCTGGGGTTGTGGATTGCCCGCCAGATCGTGGAGGCGATGGGCGGCCACATCGAGGTGGAGAGCGTGTTGGGTGAGGGCTCCACGTTCCTCGTGGAGCTGCCGCGCCGTTAGCGGTGGAAGGCGGGGAGCCCTTCCGCGATGAAGCCGCAGCCCCGCCGGGATTCGCGGCGGTGGAGGACGTGGCAGCGCTCGGGGGCGGCGCAGTCGGTGTCGCGGGTGCAGGGCTGGAAGCAGTAGCCGCTGGTCTCGTCGCAGGTGAGGCCCGGGGCGCACGGCGTCTTGTCATCGCAGCGGGCGCGGCACTCGAAGGCCTCGGTTTCGAGCGTGGATTCGGCGAAGCCGCGCAGGCAGTCTTGATGGGCGGCGCAGGGCTCCGCGTCCAGGCAGGCGGGGCCCACGAAGGGGCGGCAGATGGGGACCTCGCCCGGGCCGTCCGTCTCGCAGCGTTCGCCGGCGGGGCAGGCCCGGTCGCGGCAGCTGGGGACGCAGGCGCCGAGGACGCGGTAGGGATTGGGGGCGCACTCGGTGCCGGGGGCGCAGGCGTCCGCGTCGTGCACGTCGCACGGCGGGCCGCAGAACTCATGGACGCAGACGAGCCCCGGCGCGCAGCGGCCCTCCGGCTCGCGCGAGTAGCCCGTGCAGCGGTCCCCGGCTTGCAGCGCTCCCTGGGGCACGCAGCGCCGGAGGACCTGGCCTGACGCGGAGGTGTCCACGGGCTGGCAGGTGTCCGCGGGGGTGCAGTCCGCTGCGTCGTCGCAGAAGCGGTGCAGGGGCTGACAGGTGAGGAAGCCGAAGTCCGGGTGATGCGCGCACACGCTGTCCTCGGGGCACGCGGTGTCCGAGTCACAGCGGTCCTCGCAGGCGAGGGAGCCCCGGGTGTCCGCGTGGCAGTTGGAGGGGACGTTCGACAGCCGGATGCCGTTGCTCAGCACGACGACATCGGGAGGTTCGAGCCCCTGTCGCGCGGGGGCGTCCGCCAGGTCCGCCTGCGCTGTGAGGTCCGGCCCGGGCCACGCAAGCCACACCCCCGTGCCCACGGCGGTCACGAGCGCGGCGAAGGCGATGAGGAGGCAGAGCTTGCGCGGAGTCACAGGCCGAGCACCCGCCGCATCCACCGCTGGCTCTCCTCATCCCGGGTCACGAGCCCGTCGAAGCGGCCCGCGCGCAGCATCTCCACGAGGGCCGTGTCCTGCGCGATGCGTTCGGCCGCGGCGAAGGGGAACATCGTGGTCGAACACCTTCCAGGGACGAAGTCAGGCTCACCCGGGAGTAGGTCCATGAACCGGGCAAGCTGGTTGAACAGCCCCTCCACGCTGGAAGCCACGGGCACCACCAGCAGCTCCTCCTGCATGTCGAGGTAGAGCACAGGCTGAACACCGCGTGCATCCGCCAGCCCCGGAACGACGCCGTAGTAGTAGGCGAGGTTCGCGACCTGCCCGAAGAGAACACAAGAAGACACCGGAGCCAGTTCCCTGCCCCGCAGCCATGCGTTCACGTCCAGGACGCCATCCGGCCCGGGGCCAGGACGATACAGCTCGAAGTCTCCCAGGGTGGCGCGGCCCACGCGCGAGTAGAGCCCGGCGAGCATTGAATCGACTGGCGTCCCCAGCAGCGTTGAGCCCGGCTGGGGGGCATCAGCCGAGGGGGGCTCCACGCGGAGCGGGAAGCCCAAGCGATGGCAGACCTCCACGAGCCTCGTCCACCCACTCCCCTCTGTCTCCGGTCCAGCCAAAGCGAACGCGCCTCCTGAAACGCCAGGACCTACAACCCCAGCACGGTTGCGACTTCCTTCAGCGCGGCCTTCTCCGCGGAGGCAAGCGCGGGTCCTGACTTCGACGGATCGTACAGGACGTCAAACCATCGCCCGAAGTGCTTGTGCGTGATGCGAGCGATTTCCTCCACCTCCCTGGCGGAGACACCCTTCGCGTTTGTTCGCACGAAGGTCCAGACCGAGTTGACACTCGAATGAACCTCCCGGGCCATGCCCACCAGGTTCTCCGCCGCGTTGATGCCGCGAGTTGGAAACAGATGGGCATGCTCGATGGGCACCAGATGGTGCACCTGATAGGTCCCCAGGCGCTCCATGCCCAAGGCTTGTGCCAACCGGGGCTGATGCACCTCGAAGTACTCCTGCCGGGCCCATTCCCGAAGCTTGTCCTTCGAGTACTTGTCCGTGATGGGCGTCCGAAGCCGATGCTCCATGCCCTTCAGCAAGGACCGAAGCTGGGCCTGCTCCCCGGCCTCCAGCGCCATCAGCCCCTCTGCCTCCACCTTCATCCAGAGCCGCTGGAGGGCTTCGCGCTCGGCGGGCGGGGTGCGGATCAACACCGTGCGGAACCACTGCGCGGCCTTGGCTCCCCCCTTCCCCAACACCGAGACCACCGTGGGTGCGACGGCCTCCAGCGTCCCGAGCACGCCCTTCGCGATGAAGCCCCCCACGTACCAGTACGCGAGCTGCTCGAAGGACCACACGCCCGCCAGGCGTGCACTGTCCTTCACCTCCTCGCGCCAGTGCCGGAGGATGTCCTCCTGCATCGCCCGGTACTCCCTGGCGATGTCCTCCATCGCCTCGGGAGGCCTGGCGGGCTCCAGCGTCGTCGCCGCCACCACCCGCCATCGCGGCTCGGCATCACCGCGCACGTGCCGGCCCTCCAGCTCCACTTCGACCGTGCGGCGTCCCACCGCGTTCACGAAGGGCAGCAGTGCCTGCACCACCGGCATGCGCGGGTCCATGCTCCCGGGAGCGCTCCGGCGGCCCGAACCCTCCCGGACCTCGAACACGCCCAGCTCCACCTCCGGATGCAATCGCAGACCTTCAAACCGGAGCCTCGCCCGTTCGTGCACCGTGCCCTCCACGGGCACGCGGGATGCGGGCAGCAGTCGTCGCGCCACCTCAGCGTCAGCGCCCCGCCATGTACCTGGTAGTCGAAGGTCCACGCCTCCCCCTGCGCCCCGTGCGACCCTGCGATGTCCCAGAGCTCACGCACCACCCGCGCCGCTTCGGCCTGCCGGGCGCGCTCACCGCCCACGGGCGCGGCGCGCTCCAGTGCCCCCTCTCGCGTAAAGCCAAGACCCGCGAGCTCGGCCGGGGTGTCGTCACCCGCCTCCGGCTCGAAGGACTGCCGCTCGAAGCCGCCATCGCTCGCGCACGCGGCGAGCGTGCACACCCACAGGAGCCCCAACAGGCGAACGGGACGCGTCATCGCGCCCCGAGCCTGGGGGGAAACTACAGCGCCAGGAGCAACAGCGATGCCTGCTCCGCGGGCGTGGCCGCGATGAAGGCGTCCGGCAGCCTGATCTCCGTGGGCGGCGTGGCCGCGCGGTCGCAGCTGCGCTTCCCCTCGTAGGTGCGGCCCTCTTCCTTCGCCTTCAGCCGGTACGTGCAGTCGCGCACGTACACCGTCAACTCCCGCGGCGACAGCGTCAGGTTGACGGGACGCCCGTGGAAGCCGCCCTTCGCCTTCACCGCGTCGCCTTCCTTCTTCACGTCCAGGTTCACCACCGTGGTCCCGATGTTGCCCTTCACCTTCTCGTCCTCCAGCTTGAGCGCCACCGGGACGTCCGCCACGCGGCCTCGCAGCTCACCGGGAAGACGGGACACCTGGAACTCGGGCCCCGTCACGGTGTCCGGGGTGATTCGCAGGTTGAACTGCGTCCTCGCGACGCTGAAGGCCATCTGGTCGTGCTCGGAGGCCGCCCAGGCTCCGCCCACGCCCGCGAGCACCGCCAACACTCCCACACCCCGACGCAATGACTGGCTGTTGCGCTTCATGGATAGGACTCTCCTCGCTGACATGGACAATGTGTAACGCCCCCGGTCCGCTGACAGACCGGGGGCGTCCGAATCCCTCCGAAGCGAGGGCTACCTGCCGCCCGCCGGCCCGCTCCCCTGCTCCGCGGCCGGGCCCAGCAGGTGCTTTTCGAAGAACATCAGCGCCGTCGTCTGGGCCATGTCCCGGTTGGTCTTCTTCTGGAACCCGTGCCCCTCATCCGTGGCCAGCAGGTACCAGACGTCCGAACCCTTCTTGCGCACCGCCTGGACCACCTGCTCCGCCTCCGACTGCGGCACGCGCGGGTCGTTGGCCCCCTGCTGCACGAAGAGCGCCGCGCGAATCCTGTCCACCGACCCCAGCGGCGAGATGCGCTCCTGCACCTTGCGCACCGCAGGGTCGCGCTCGTCGCCGTACTCCGCGCGCCGCAAATCCCGCCGGTACGCCTGCGTGTTCTGCAGGAACGACGGCAGCGACGAGATGCCCACCACGTCCACCGCCGCCTTGATGCGCTCCGGGAAGAACGCCGCCGTCGCCAGCGTCATGTAGCCGCCGTACGAACCGCCGTAGATGCCCACCCGCGCCGCGTCCAGCTCCGGCCGCGAGGCGACGAAGTCCAGCGTGGCCCCGATGTCCGCCAGGCTCGCCTCGCGCTTCACGCCGTCATCCATGGCGCGGTACGCCTTGCCGTACCCCTCCGACCCGCGCACGTTGGGCAGGAGCACCGCCATCCCCAGCTCCGTCACCATCAACTGGGTCTGCGCGCTGAAGAGGGGCTGGCTCTGCCCCTCCGGGCCGCCGTGGAACATCACCACCACCGGCACCTTCCCCTTCGCGTTCTTCGGCAGGTACAGGAACGCCGGCACCTTCACGCCGTCCGTGGACGGATAGCGCACCAGCTCCGGCTCCACGAACGTCTCCGGATCCAACCCGCCCACCTCCGAGCGCGTCCACCGCGTCGTCTTCTTCGTGCCCAGGTCCACCGTGAAGACGTCCAGCGGCACGCGCGCCGACGTCAGCGAGAACGCCACCCGGTCCGACCGCTTCGCCGGGAAGCGCACCTGCGAAATCACCCCGCGCGGCGTCTCCACCGGCGACAGCGCCTGCGTGCGCGTGTCCAGCAGGTACAGCTTTCCGAAGCCCTCTTCATTGACGGCCACCGCCAGCTTGCGCCCGTCCGGGGACAGCTCCAGGTCCTGCACGTTCCAGCGCACGGACTTCGTCAGCGACGGCGGCGCGGCCGGGGGCGTTCCCGTGAGCGGCAGCCGGTACACCTCCGCGAAGTCGCTGTAGCGGTCCGTGGCCACGTACACGCCCTGCCCGTCCGGCGTGAAGACGGCGGACTCCACGCTGCCCTTGCCCTCCTTGGGCGTCAGCTGCGTGCGCGCGTTCGTCTTCACGTCCACCACGCTCAGGTCCGCGTCGTCCGCCGCGCGGTACTGGCGCACCAGCAGCTTCGAGCCGTCATTGGAGAACTCCAGCGGCGCCCAGCTCCCTTCCGCTTCCGTCACGCGCTTCGCCTGCTTGGGGTCGGACGTGGGCGCCACGTACACGTCGGTGTCCTTGCCGTTGCGCCCCGTGCCCGCGTACGCGAGCCAGCGCCCGTCCTTGGACATCACCAGCTCTTCGTGCCGGCTCTTGCCGTCCGTCAGCAGCTCCGAGCGCCCCGTGCGCCGATCCAGCCTGAGCACCTGGAAGAACTCTCCGCCGCCCGTGTCCTGCAGGTAGAAGATGATCTGCGGGTTGCCCGGCAGGAAGCGCGCCCGGTTGATGGGCTCCTTCGTGAAGGTGAGCTGCGTGCGCGCGCCCAGCGGCATCTCCACCAGGTGCAGCTGGTTGACGTCCGCGAAGCGCGTGGAGATGAGCACCTGCTGCCCGTCCGCGCTCACGTCCAACAGCTGCGCGGAGCGGGACTCCAGGTACTGCTGCACGCGCTGGGAGAGCGCGGGCGGCACCGGCGGCACGCCGCTCACCCACAGGTTGGGCAGGCCGGGCAAGGGAGCGATGCCGGGGACGGCGGACGGCGACTTCGCTGCGGCGGGCGCGGGGGGCGCCTTCGCGGGCGCGGGCGCGGGCGTCTGCGCCGTGAGCAGCGACACGATGAGCGGAAGGGACGCGAGGGTCATGGTGCCACCGACCCTACCAGCGCCGTCGTGCTTCCCGGCATTCCCTCGCGTTGATGCGTTTTGAACAGGAGACAGCCGAAGGGGGTGATGCCCGGCGTTTGCGACGTGCACCGGTGCACAACGTCGCGGACGGACAGTGGCCCTCGCGTGGGGGTTCGCCCGCGTGGAGGTGATGACCACCCTTACCCCTGTCGACATCGGTGCCGAGCCGCGTCCGCGGCCCGCCGAGGAGGGGGACTTCGACATGGCCTGGATTCGGGGGAAGACACTGCTCGTCGTCGCGCTCACATCGCTGGGGGTGTTCGCGCCCGCGTGCGGAGGCGGCTCGGCGGAGGACTCCGAAGCGCCTCCGACCCAGGACGGTCCGGTGCTGGTGCCGCCCACCCAGTCGCAGCTGCGCATCGTGCAGGCCGCGCCGGGCGCGCCCGCCATGGACGTCTACCTGGCCGGCAACGCCACGCCCGTGGCCCGGGCCGTGGCCTATGGCGCCACCACGCCGTACCTCTCGCGTGACGCGGCCTACGTCACCGTGGAGCTGCGGCCCGCGGGCGCGCCGGCGGACTCGCGGCCCGTCCTGTCCCGGGAGATCAACATGGAGGCCGGGACGCGCTGGACGCTGGTGGCCGCGGGCGCCTTCGACTCGTCGGACTCCGACGCGGCGATGCGCACGCTGCTCCTGCGCGACAACACCGTCCCCGCCGACGGCGGCCAGACGCGCGTGCGCATCGTCAACGCCGGCACGGACGCGCCCACGGTGGACGTGGACCTGGGCAATGACGGCTCCGTGGAGGTGGGGGGGCTTGGGCGCTTCAAGGACTCCGGAGAAGCGGCGCTGGTGCTCCCCTCCGGCGCCGCGTTCCAGGTGGGCCTGCGCTGGAACGGCCGGTCGCTGACGTCCTTCACCGTGCCCGCGGCCGGCTCCGGCACGGACACGCTCATCGTCGCGACCGGCCTCATGTCCGCCCCCGCGCGCGCGGGCGACGGCTTCTCGCTGCTCACCGCGGGCCGCGACGGCACGCTGGCCATCCTCCGGCAGAACCCGACGGTGTACGTGCTGCACGCGTCGCCGGACGCGCCCGCGCTGGACCTCTTCGCCAGCGACCAGGAGCTGTCCGGAGGACTCACCTATGGCGCGCTGTCCGCGCCGCTCCAGGTGCCGCCGGGTGCGTACACGCTGGACTTCTTCGCCGCCACGCCCGGAACCGAGCGTCCCGCGAGCGCTCCGGTGGTGACGGCGGCCACGCCCACGCTCGTCCCGGGTGAGCGCTACCTGATGGTCGCCTCGGGCTACCTCGCGCCGCCCCGGCCGGCGGCGGCGCCGTTCAAGCTGCTGCCGCTCATGGACCGCTTCGCGAGCGACCCCTCCAACCTGCGCCTGCGCTGGGTGCACGCCGCGGCGGACACGCCCGCCGTGGACGTGGGGCCGCTGGGCTCGGAGCGCCGCGTGCTGCCGGACGCGCCCTTCCTCGACGTGCCCTTCGCCTCCGCCACCGCGCAGGACGGCCTGCCGCTGCCCTTCGGGGGAACCATCACGCTGGGCGTGGTGCCGTCCAACGACGCCAACCGCGCGCCACGCACGAGCTTCTCCGTGACGCCCAAGGCGGACACGCGCGTCTTCGCCGTCGCCACCGACACGCCGGGCTCCGTGCCCGGAAGCTGGGACCTCCAGCTCCTGTGGGTGGACACCACCCGCACGCCGTGGACCGTGAGCACGCAGGCCCACGCGCCCTGACGTCAGAAGGCGAGGCCCAGGTTGAGCACAAGCCGCTGGGTGAGGAGCCACGACGACTGGTGGACCCGCTGCGCCGGGCTCCAGCACCACGCCCCCCTGCACGGAGAAGCCGGGCTCCAGCACCACGCTGTACCCCAGGACCGCCGTCCCCCCGATGGACCAGTTGTCCGAGTCGCTGTCGGCGTGTCCCCGGCGCGAACGGACCCGCGTGTCAGCGTGTCACGGCGGGTCGAGCTTCACCTGGGCCTGCTCGCGGCGCAGCTGGAGCACGCGCACGTCCGGGTCCACCACCAGCCGCTCCGGCTCGAACTCCGAGCGCAGCGTCACCTGCACGGATCCGCCCCCGTCCGGCTCCACGCGCGTCACGGCCTGGGCCGAGGGCTCAGCGGCCTTCGTCACCGCCACCTCCACCGGCATGCGGCCCGTGCCCACGTTCGTCACCGTGGCCGTGGTCACCCACTGGCCGCCGTCCTTCGTCACGCGCGCGCCGGTGACGCGGTACTCGGGCACCACGACTTCGAAGAAGGCCTGCCGGGTGAACCGGTCGAATGGCTCCTGTGACGGCGCGAAGGGGCGCATCGCCGCGATGAAGTCCTGCAGCACCGGGTGGTCCGCGTTGTTCATGGACTGCTTCAGGAAGGCCTGGAGGCCCGCGTGCATCGCGTCGCGGCCCATCACGTCCTCCAGCATCCAGAACGTCCAGCCGCCCTTCTCGTAGAGGACCACCGTGTCGCCCTCGCGCGAGTCGTCCAGCTTCACCAGCGGCTGCTCCGCGTCCACGCGCCGGTCCTTGCCGTAGCGCTCCTCCATGCGCTTCGCGGTCTGCCGGCGTGCCTCCTGCCCGTCGAGCTGTTCCATCAGCTTCAGCGCCGAGTAATGCGACAGCCCCTCCGCCAGCACGTTGCCGCCGGGCCCCTTGCCGGGGATGAGCAGGTTGCCCCACCACTGGTGCGCGGCCTCGTGCGCGGTGACGAACAGCACCGCGTTGGACTCCGGCGTGCGCTGCGTGAGGAACCCGATGGACTCCGAGAACGTGATGTCCGTGGGGAAGCCCTGCGCGTAGTTGTCCAGGCCGGCGAACTCCGACAGCTTCAGCTCCGCCCACGGGAACGGGTGGAACCACTCCGAGTAGTACCGGCGCGCGGCCTCCAGCCCCCGCATCATCTCCGGCACGTTGTAGCCGTGCGCCGGATCGTGGAACACCACCGCGCCCGCGCCGTCCACGCGCGTCCACCTCCCCGCGATGACGTTGAAGAAGCTCACCGGGTAGTCGCTCCGCCACACGGTGCTGCGCCGGCCGTCCTTCACCGTGTCGCTCTCACGCACGCCCACGGAGTTGAGCGTGTAGGCCTCCGGGCCGCTCACGCGGATGCGGAAGGGGAACGGCAGGTTGCTGCCCCACGCGGCATCCGTGGGCCCCTCGTAGAAGTCATCTGGATGGACGCGCGGCTCGTACTTGTTCTCCTTCGGGTCGATGCCGCGCTCCTCCTCGTAGCCCACCACCGGCGCGAACGTGGGCGTCTCGCTGGTGAGCACCACGCCGGACGGGAGGATGAACTCCTTGAATGCGCCACCCGCGCGGGACACGCCCGCCGGCACGTGGCCCGCGTATTGGAAGCCCACCGTCACCTTCGCGCCGGGCTTCAACGGCTCGGGCGGCGTGAAGACATACAACCCGGCGCGGTCCTCCGGCGTCACGTCCTGGCCATCCAACGACCAGCGCACGTCCGTCCAGCCATCGCCGCCGCTCAAGGCGAAGCGCGCGAGCGGCGTGGCGTGCCGGTTCATCAGCACGTACGCGCCCTTCATGCGGAAGGCGCTCGCCTCCGGCTCCAGGTCCACGTCCAGGTCCACGTCCACCAGCATGGGCTGCGGCGCGTCCTTCCACGTGGCCAGGTTCTTCTGCCAGTACTCCTTCGCGCGCTTCTTCGCCGCCGCGCCCTGGTGGCCCTGCCCCACCAGGATGCCCAGCCACGCCAGCGCCACCACCGGCACCGCCAGGGACGGCGCCAGGCGCCACAGTCCGCGCGCGAGCCCCGAGGGCTTCAGCCCCTCCAGCGTCGTCACCGGGTCGCGGACGCGCCGCCCGTCCAGGCGCACCGCCAGCGCGGTGAAGAAGACCGCCCCGCCCAGCGCGGCCACGCGGTTGAGCACCAGCGCGGCGCGGTCCACCTGGAAGGCGCCCAGGTCCGTCCACCGCACCGCGTCCCACAGCGGCCAGTTCGTCACCCAGGTGAGGTCGCCCCGCACGGCCAGGTAGCCGGTGAGCCCCAGCGCGGCCAGGGCCAGCGCGTAGGTGCCGAAGCGGCCGCCCGTCACCGCGCGCGCGGCCAGGATGAAGCCCGTCCACAGGAGCAACGTGGGGAACAGCAACAGCCCCCACACCAGCACGTACGGCGTCAGCGACAGCGGCACCGTCCCCTGGAACACCTGCACCAGCGTGCCCGCGAGCGCCATGGCCACGAGCAGCGCCACCGCCACCAGGCTGTTCGCCAGCGCCTTGCCCAGCAGCACCGACAGCGTGCGCACCGGCGTCGCGTCGTGGATGGGCGCGAAGTGCGAGGACTGCTCACGCTCCAGCGACTCCACCACGTAGAACATCAACAACAGACACACGAGCACGGACGCCTCTGCCATCACGCGCACCGCGAAGCGGCCGGGCACCAGCAGCAGGTCCGTGTCGAAGGGGCCCACCGCCGTGGCGGCCTGGGACACCACCTGCAACATCAGGAGCGGCAGGAACAGGTAGAGCCCCGGCTGGGACAACAGGCCCCGCCCCTCGGCTCGGGTCACCGTCCACAGCCCCGTCCAGAAGCCCGGTGGACGCACGCCCATGCGCAGCACGGACAGCGGCGCCTCCGCGTGCGACAGCGCCACCTGCTTCGGCGGCGCGTCGATGACGGCCCCCTTGCGCGGAGCCTTCGTGCCCACGTCGCCCCGGAGCGCGCGGCGGAAGTGGCGCTCGCTCAAGGCCACCGCGCCCAGCCCCAGCGCCATGAGCGCGAAGCGGCTGGTGACGAAGAGGCCATCCAGCCCCACGGGCTGCGTGTTGTAGAAGTCCACGCCCCGGTCCACCTTGATCCACTCTTCCGTGAGCCACCGGAAGCCGCCGGGGTCCAGCGCCATGAGGACCCGGTTCACGCCCGGGTCCAGCCAGCCGGGGGACCAGTCCCAGAGGAAGAACGCGCAGAGGAAGAACAGGCCCACTGGCAGGAAGTACACCGGCACCGCGCGGCGCGTGCGCTCGCCGGTGGCGAAGGCCATGCCCGCCATGAAGACGATGAGCGGCAGGCCGAACCACAGCGCGCCGCCCAGGTAGTTCCCCCACGCGAGGGGGCCGCGGAACTCCGCGTCCGCGCCCGCTGGCACGACGTGGTGGAAGAAGACGAGCAGCCCCGTCATCCACCCGAGCGCCACCACGTACGCGCCCAGCACGCCCGCGAACTTGCCCCACACGTACTCCGCGGGCGTCAGCGGCGTGGTGTGCAGCAGCGACTGCACGCGGGCCTCGTCGTCGGAGATGACGGACATGCCCGCGCCCACGGACACGAAGAAGGTGAACAGCATGAAGGTGAGCAGCAGCACCGTCTGCGCGACGGCGAAGGCGCTGGTGATCCACGCCTTCTTGCCGCCCACCTCCGTGCTGCCCGCGTCGATGGTGACGTTGCCGGAGGACACGCCCCACACCACCAGCACCAGCAAGACGAGCAGCACCCAGAACAGCGGGCGCCGCGTCTGGTGGCGCCACTCGGTGCGCGCCACGCGCAGGAGCCGGGCCGCGTTCACGTGCCCACCGCCGGGGTGGACGGCGTTGGGGCCGTGGACGCCGGGGGCTCGGGGGCGTCCTTCATCAGGAGGAGGTAGGCGTCCTCCAGCG
>NZ_RAWL01000780.1:0-1654 GCF_003668885.1 Corallococcus sp. AB049A
GGCCCGCCCTGCCCTACCGAGCCAGCCGCTCGCGGTAGCGCGCCTCCAGGGCGCTCAGCTCGTCCACCCAGGCCCCCGTGGCGCCGTTCGACTTCGCCTGGGCCAGGGCCTCCGACAGCGCGCGCGCGTCCTCGGTCTGCTGCGCGCGCAGCCGCTGCGTCATGTCCCGCGCGGCCTCGAAGACGTCCTGCAGCTCGTCGCCTTCGCGCAGGCCGTGCTGCGGCGGATGCAGGCGGCCCTCGGCCACCTCCCGCATCATGCGCTTGATGCGGAAGAGCGGGCCCGCCAGCCGGTGCGTCACCACGATGGTCGCCAGCGCCACCACGACGATGAAGGTCAGCAGGCAGCCGCCCAGCACCCACCACGTCAGGTGCTGGTGACGCTCCAGTTCCGCGCGCTGCGCGACGATGGCCGAGCGCTCCGCCTCGTACTTGGCGTCGATGGCCTGCGCCTGCTCCCGGAACTGCTTCTCGAACGCCGGGTCGTTCATGTGCGCCATCAGCTCGTTGGAGAGCGTGGCCCCGGACAGCTCGCGGCTCACCTCCGCCGCGGCGGAGCGGGCGTCCACCGCCGTCGCCGTCTCGTGCATCAGCGAGTTCGCCGCGCGCACCAGGAAGATGCCCAGGAGCGCCGCCATCACCAGCGACACGCCGACGATGTACGCGGTGAGCTTCAGCTGGAAGGGCGCGTCCAGCAGGAAGTTGCGCCAGCGGCGCTTCGTCGTCGGGGCCTGGGCCGTGGTCGTCGTCATGTCTCGCTGCTCCAGTCGAAGGTCGCGGCGGCTTCCTCGATGGCTTTGGGGATCAGGGCCTTCAGCAGGTCCGCGGGCGGAGCCCCCGCGGCGTTCACTTCCACCTGTCCCATCAGGGACTGCTCCGGGTACGTCATGCACAGGAGCGCCAGGCGCAGGCCTCCACTGTCCGTCTTCTGGATCTCCGCGGTGATGCGGTAGCCGTGCACGCCCAGCTTCTTGAGCGCGCCCTTCGCCGCGGCCTTGGACTCCTTCTCCGGCGCCATCTGCGCGCCCCGCCGCACCAGCTTGGAGCGAAGCCGCGCCTCCGTCACCTTCACCAGGTCCGCGGGCACGCTGCCCGTCTTGTCCTTGAGCGCGTCCAGCGACAGGTAGAAGCGCGGCCGGCGCGCCTGGTACGCCTTGATGGCCTTGATGGACTCCGCCACCGCCGCCTGCACCGTGGCGTCCGCCTCGCCCTGCACCGCCTGGAGGCAGTCGAGCCCCTTCGGTTCCAGGAGCGCGCCCAGCCCCTTGGCCACCGCCGCGCGCACCAGCTCGCTCGGGTCCTTGAGGCCGCCGCAGAGGGGCGTCACCGCTTCGGGGTCCTCGGTGGCGCCGAGGACGAGCGCGGCTTGTGAGCGCGCACGCGGATCCCTCCCCTTCTCCAGCTGACGCCCCAGGAAGGTGATGCGCGTGTCCCCCTGCGCCAGTGCAGTGACCGGCAGCAGGAAGAAGAAGAGCAGGAGTGCTGTCGGCAGCCGCATGGGATGGGCAAAGAAGTGCCAACAGTGTAGCCGCGATTTACCTGTCCATGACAGTTGCCTCTGAGGGCAATCGCGCCCAGCTTGGATGCGCACAGTGGGCGACGTCCTCCAGGGGGGAGGACGGCTGGGGTGCGGCGGACCCGAGGCGGGTCACCGC
>NZ_RAWL01000781.1:0-1629 GCF_003668885.1 Corallococcus sp. AB049A
GCCCCTCCCGCATCCTGGCGCGCAGCCTCCCCCGGGACATCACCACCGAAAGCGTGCGCGGCCTGCGCACGCGGCTGACGCGGGCCATGAAGGACGCGGGCAGCCACGCCGTCGTCCTCACCGGCACCAGCCCCGGCGCCGGCACGTCCTTCACCGCCCTCAACCTGGCGTGGGTGCTGGCGGAGACGGGCCAGCGCGTGCTGCTGGTGGACGCGAACCTGCGCGGCGGCTGGCTGCACCGGTGCTTCCGCGAGGCGCGCCTGCCCGGCCTGCATGAGGTGCTGCGGGGCACGGTGACCCTGGAGCAGGCCCTGCTCCAGGAGGCCGCGCCCGGCCTGTCCTTCCTGGGCGCGGGGGAGCTTCCGCCAGACCCCGCGGAGCTCCTGGCCGGCGCGGCGTTCGACACGTTCGTGGTGCGCGTGACGGCCGAGTACGACGCCGTCCTCTTCGACACGCCCAGCATCCTCGCGGTGACGGACGCGGCGCTGGTGAGCCGGCACGCGGGCGTGCGCCTTGCCGTGGTGCGCGCGGCGACCCAGTCCCTGCGCGAGGTGGCCACCGCGCTGCACCAGCTGGAGCAGAGCGGCGTCCCGGCACAGGGGCTGGTCCTCAACGGCGTGCCGCGCTCCCGGACGGGCCGCGCGGTGAGCGGCGTCTACCAATACGAGTATCCATCCGCGAGCTGAAGGCCGTCACCGGGGGAGCCACGCCGTGAGCTGGATACGCTGCGCAGGACTGGGCTTCATCGCGGCCCTCTACGTGCTCGCGGGCCGCTGGGGCGTCCACCGCCTGGCCGCCGCGGAGGTGGAGACGGACCTGTTCCTGGAGCTGCGGCTCTGGATCGTCATCTGCGGAGGGGTGTTCGCCTCGGTGGGGCTCTTCCACCGCGCCCGGCGCGAGGCCCGTCCCGCAGAGGCGAGCTTCGACCCGCCGCTCATCGCGGCCCTGCTGGGCTTCCTGGGCTACATGGCCGCCAGCGCCACCTGGTCGCCCGACTTCGACTTCTCGCTGACCAAGGTCTACGACGTCCTGCTCGTCGCGGTGATGTGCGTGGGCTTCGCGCTGGCCTGCCTGCGCCAGCCCGCGCCCCGGATGCTGGACGCGTTCTGGGCCATCGTCGTCCTGGCCACGGGGCTGCTCGCGCTCGCCGGCATCAAGCAGCTGCTGGCGGGCGGCGGCGGCGGGCGGCTCGCGGTGATGAACGGCGGGCCCAACATCTTCGCGCGGCTCATGGGGCTCTTCACCCTGGGCGCGCTCTACTTCTGGTACTGGCGGGGCCAGGCGTGGCTGTGGATTCCGATGGCCGCCTGCGGCGTGGTGCTGACGCTGCTGACGGGCTCGCGCGGCGGGTTGGCCGCCATCGTCGCGGGCATCACCGCCTTCCTCGTGTTGGGGCGCGTGCCGCTGCGCAGGCTCCTGCTGCTGACCTTGCTGGCGACGGTGGCCATCACCGCGGTGGTCATGTTCTCCCCCCTGGGAGAGGCGCTGACGAACTCCGTGCAGGAGCGCTTCCTGCGCCTCACCCTCAACTACGAGACGGGCGCGGGCGGCGCCGGCAGCAACGAAGGCAAGGTGTACCTGTCCGGGCGGGACATCCTCTACGCGAGGGCCATCCAGCTGGGAAAGGAC
>NZ_RAWL01000782.1:0-1562 GCF_003668885.1 Corallococcus sp. AB049A
GCCTCCACCTCCGCCGCCCGAGCCGCCCGAGCTGAAAGACGCCTTCGTGGCGAGCAAGCCGCGCAAGGGGCCGGACCTCTTGGGGTACAGCGCGACGGCTTCCTCGAGCAGTGTCTCGGCCACGCAGGCGGTGGCGGACAGCGGCTCCACGGTGGACGTGGCGGAGGCGTGGACGCTGCTGACGCAGGGGTACGCGCAGGCGCGCAACGTCACCGGCGCGGCGAACGCGGCGCTGGAGAAGGCGGCGGGCAACCCCGCGCTCCAGGCGAAGCTGATTGATTTGTTGCAGGCCACGCCCACGCGGACGCTGGAGGACGCGCTGACGAAGGACTTCGCGCACGGCGTGAAGGAGGCGGTGCCCAACCCGCCGCCGCGCCCGCCGGGCATCACCTCCGTGGGCACGGGGCGCGTGGCGGACTGCGCGCTGGAGACCGTCGCGAAGCAGGCGAGCCTCACGACGATGAAGCCCGCGCTGGAGGCGGCGGCGAAGCGGGGCCACCTGCAGCCCGCGGACCGGGACGTGCTGGTGTCCTGCCTGGGCAAGGCGGGCGCGGCCGTGGACGCGAAGCTGGACACGGCGGTGGCCGAGGTGCAGGCCGCGGAGCAGGCGTACACGGCGGCGCTGGCGGAGCGCGACGCGCTGGAGCAGCGGCTGGCGGGGGACATCGCGTCCTTCGGGCCGTACCTCACGGACACGCAGCAGCGCGCGTACATCGAGGAGTTCCGCAAGCTGCACGGGGGCGACTACACCCGCTTCGACGCGACGGCGAAGAAGCTGGAGACCACGCTCGCGAACAACGCGCCCCAGCTGGAGCAGGCCCTGCGGGGGCCGGATGGCTCCGCGCACGCCCGGTCCATCCAGGCGGCGTACACGGCGCTGGCCCAGTCCAAGAGCGCGTCCGCGGCGCTGGGGTGGGCCGCGAAGATGGAGGCGCCCGGCTCCGCGTTCGCGCCCTTCATGAAAACGCTGCCGCTGGACACCGTGCGGGAGAAGGCCGTGTCCGGCGCGCTGGTGAGCTTCTACGAGAAGTTCCCCAACGCCACGCCCGCGCAGGCGGTGGACCACCTCCAGAACGTGTTGACCCAGGGCTACCTGGGACAGCAGGCCGGGGGCGCGGGCGCGGACCTCCAGGCCAACTTCAAGAAGCTGCCGGAGGCGATGCGCACGGGGCTCACGGGCCTGCGCGACCTGGCGGCGGGGCGCTCCCAGACGGGCCTGTCGACGCTGCGGAACCTGGAGGCCAGCTCGCCCAGGTGGGGCCCGGGGTTCGCGGCGGCGGGCCTGGTGATGGGCATCCTCCAGACGAAGCAGTCCGCGAAGGCGCAGGACGCGCTGGGCACGCTGTGGGCGGGGACGTTCTCCGCGCAGCAGCTGACCAGCCTCACGAGCACCGCGCTGAGCGCGGCGAACAAGTCTGGCGGCGCGCTGGTGGCCGCGAAGTTCGCGGGCGGCCTGGGTGCCATCGGGGCCGCGCTGGACCTGGTGGTGCAGGGCAAGGAGATCGCGGACGGCAAGGGCAACGTGGGCACCGGCCTGTCCATCGCCGGGGACACGATGGGGC
>NZ_RAWL01000783.1:0-1560 GCF_003668885.1 Corallococcus sp. AB049A
CGACGAACTCCGCGTCGGCCCCGGCCACCCCGGCCCGCATCACCCCGAAGGCTTTCTCGTCGGTCTCCACGTTCGAGGCCGGCCCGTCCGCGAAGAAGGCCCCGACCACTCCGACGACGCCCGTGCCCGCGCCGCAGGTGCCGGTGGAGGACGTGCCGCCCAAGTCGGATCCTCGCTACGACGGGCTGAAGGACCAGGCGCTGATCAACGCCCTGCACGACGCGGTCAGCAAGCACAAGGACCTGGGCTACAACCAGGCGCGGAAGATCATCTTCACCACGCTCGACAACCACGACGGCAAGGTGAAGTGCGTCTACACGGGCAAGGAAGTCACGACGAACAAGATTCCCAGCAGCAACGTGATGAACACCGAGCACACGTGGCCCCAGTCCAAGGGCGCCACGGGCGCGGCGAAGGCGGACCTGCACCACCTGTTCCCCACGGACAGCAAGGCCAACTCCATCCGCGGCAACTGGCCCTTCGGCACGGTGAAGAACGTGAAGTGGCAGGAGAACGGCGCCAAGTTCGGCACCGACGAGAAGGGCCGCACCGTCTTCGAGCCGCCCGACGAGCACAAGGGCAACGTGGCGCGCGCGCTGTTCTACTTCTCCACCGTCTACAACAAGCACATCCCCGCGGACGACGAGGCCGTGCTCAAGCAGTGGAACCAGCTGGACAAGGTGGACGCGGCGGAGGTCGCGCGCAACGACGCCATCGAGACCTACCAGCAGAACCGCAACCCCTTCGTGGATGACGCGTCGCTGGCCGATCGCATCGCGGACTTCTAGAGTCCGGGCATGTCCCGTCCCATCGCCCCCCTGTGGGCGCTCGTCCCTGGCCGCACCGGTGTCCCCCTGATGAAGGTGGGGGGCACGCCCGAGGCGCCGGGGCCCCTGGAATGGCCCGCCTGCGAGATGTGCGGCGGGCCGCAGCGCTTCCTCTTCCAGCTGCCGCACGTCGAAGGCCGGCTGGACCTGGCGCCCTATGCGTCGGTCCACGTCTTCCAGTGCGAGAACCCCGACACGGCCTGCTTCCGGTGGGATCCGGAGGAGGGCGCCAACGCGGCGGTGCCGGTGAAGGCGGGAGCGCCGTCCGTGAGCGCGCCGCCGGGGCCGGTGAAGCCGTACGCGGAATGGACGCTCGGCTTCGAGCCCGCCACGGAAGACACCGAGGCGCTGTCGGTGGACGTCAACGAGGCCACCGAGGAGCAGCTCGCCGCGCTGGACCGCGCGCAGGAGGAGGCGCCGGAGAGCAAGGTGGGCGGCGTGCCGGTGTGGCTCAACGGTGAAGCCACCCCGGAGTGCTGTGACGCGCCCATGCGCTTCGTCGCGCAGCTGGCCGCGATGCCGTTCGGCCTGGACTTCGGAGACAACGGCCGGGGCTACCTCTTCCGCTGCACGCGCGAGGACTGCGTGCGCCCCTTCCGCTTCCTCACCCAGGGCGCCTGAGCCTCACCGCTGCATCGCCTTGATCAGCTTCTGGGCGTCCTCCGCGCTGAGCTTGCCGGCCTCCACCAGGTCCAGCACGCGGCGCATCTCGTCGTCGGGGATGCCCCGGGGC
>NZ_RAWL01000784.1:0-1543 GCF_003668885.1 Corallococcus sp. AB049A
CATCCCTTTAAACATCTTGCTCGACGTAGTCGACGGTGCCGGCAGCGAGGACGCGTGATGTCGCGACCTGTCGGCGCACCTCGCTTCCTGGCGCGTAGCCCTTCTGCTTCCTTGGCTTCGGCCCGCGAGGGTGCTTGAAGAGCATCGCCGGGTCGACGTGCTTTGCCATTGTCACGAGCGTCCGGGCCAGCTGCACCGATGTCTTGCTTTCGTATGGCAGCCAGACTGCCTCCGGAAGGGCGGCCTTCATTCCGCCGTAGTACTCGCGCAACTCGGCCGCGATGTAGAAAGAGGAGATGGGCTTTTCCTTGCACACCGGATGCGCGGTCCGCACCGCCGCCTGCAATAGGGCCAACACGTCGTAGGCCACCAGTGCGACGCAGAATCCAAGCAGGGCGCCCCGAGGCGAGCCAAGGCTTTGCACCTCGCTCTCAAGGACAGACTCCAGGCGACCAAAAAGACATTCAATCCGCCAGCGCGTGCGGTACAGCCGTGCGAGCGTTGTGGCCCCCTTGCGGTCCGCCGGGACATTCGTCAGCAGCCGGATGACGGCTTCGCCGTCCTCAGTGGGCGTGTCGAGTTCAATCTCGATGCGCCGCAGTCGCAGCATGCCACCTGCTCCGTCTGGAATGGACACCGCCTGCTCGAAGACCGTCCCCGTTTCGATGCGCCCCACCTTCCGCCGCGGGCGCTCCTCGGTCGGTGAGGGATTGCGAGCATGCTCCCGCACGAGCAGGAAGGCGTCGTGCGCGGCGAAGGCCTGGAGAATCGAGCGCGTGCTGAATCCCCGGTCCGCCACCCAGAGGTGGCCTGGCTCGACGTGCGGCAGCAAGTGCTTCAGCAGCGAGCGCTCATGGTCATGCGCGTCCTCCCAGGGCAGCACGTCGGCCACCAGGTCCAGGTCCGGGTCATAAAGCACGAGGGATTGGCCTGGCATCGCAGCGCCCCGGAAGCCACGCAACGCAGAAAGGCGCTTGTCACTGGCTGGCAAGTCGTTGCCGTCCACGATGCGGACGGCCATCCCTTCGCACACCGCATCCCCCTGCTCCATTGCACAGCGCACCGGAGCCAACCTGGCGTACGCGCCACGCACCAGCGCCCGGAGGACCGCCGGCTCGGTCCGGTTCACCTTCTTGTAGAGCGCCTGCACCGAGACAGGCAGGCGATGCCGCTGCGCCGCCGCATGCAGCGAGGGGCGCAGGCCCAGCACCACCAAACTCATGCGGTCGACAACGTCGGAGAAGAGCAACTCGCGCTCATACTGTCGCCCCCGGTGCTCCTGGAACGCCGCATCTACCCACGCCGCGTCACAGGCTCGCTCAAGCACCACCCGGGCCATGACGGTGAGTGGACTCTCGGCAACGAAGCGCTTCACGATGGCATCGAACATGACGGTAGACCCCCAGTCCAAGAGTGGCCAAGGGGCCACCGTCCGCCCAGGGGACAGGGCGTGCCGATGGAGCAGCCCCTTGCAGCGCACACCTGCTCGCCAGCCAGCACGCCTCCACGCAGAGAACTGGTGCCGAAGATGTTTAAAGGGGTG
>NZ_RAWL01000785.1:0-1542 GCF_003668885.1 Corallococcus sp. AB049A
AGTCAGGCGCGGGCGGGGGCACGGCGCAGAGGGAAGTCCGTGGCCTTCGGGTGCCGTGCTGTTCGCCTGCGGACTGCTGCTGGGCGGGCCGGCCCTGGCGCAGGAGCCGGCGCCCCCACTGCCAGCGGATGCCCCGCTGAACGAGGACGCGTCCCGGGAGCAGGTCCACCCGTGGCTCGCGGTGGGGGAGATCACCTCCATCAACGTGTTCGTCTGGACGTGGGACCGGGTCCTCGCGCAGAAGGAGTGGGCGAAGGTGGGCCCGGACACGTGGACGAAGAACCTGACCACGGGCTTCGTCTGGGACGGGGACGGCTTCCTCACCAACCAGTTCGCGCACCCGTACCACGGCAGCCTCTACTACACGGCCGCGCGCGACAACGGCGTGCCCTACGCGGCCGCCCTGGCCTTCACGCTGTTTGGCAGCGCGCAGTGGGAGCTGTTCGCGGAGAACGAGCTGCCCTCCGTCAACGACCTCATCAACACGTCCGTGGGCGGCATGGCCATTGGCGAGGGGCTCTACCGGCTGTCCTCGCTGGTGCTGGACACGGAGGCCCGGGGCGGAGAGCGCTTCGTGCGCGAGCTGACCGCCGCCGGCATGAGCCCCGTGCGCGGCTTCAACCGCGTGGTGCGCGGCGACGTGACGCGCCGCGAGCCCACCCCCGCGGACTGGCGGCCGGATGACCTGTCCATCTGGGGCACCCTGGGCTACCTCAAGCTGGGCGACGGCCGGCCCCTGGCCTGGGGCGAGGACCAGTTCTTCTTCCACGCGGCCATGCGCTACGGCGACATGTACCAGGGCGACATCCGCCGCCCCTTCGACGCCTTCGACGCGCGGGTGCAGTTCACGTCGAAGGAGAGCAGCTTCATCAGCCATGCGCGCATCCAGGGGATGCTGCTGAAGGCGTCCTTCCTGAGCACGCAGAAGGACGAGCTGCGCCTGGGCCTGCTCCAGCAGCTCAGCGTCGTGGACACGGAGGCGTACGAGCTGGGCAGCCAGTCCCTGGAGGCGGGCCTGCTGCATGAGCGCCAGCTCAGCGCGCGCTCGAAGCTGCGGACCGCGCTGCTGGTGGAGGGAAGCATCCTCACCGGCATCTCCTCCGAGCACAGCGGCAGCGATGAGAGCGGGGGCCGCAACTACGACTACGGCCCCGGCCTGGGCATGAACCTCCAGCTGGCGTACATGCGCGGAGACTGGGAGGTCCTCACGCTGGAGGCAGGCACCTCCCACATCGTGGTGCTGGATGGCTCCGGCGGCTTACACGAGGTCTTCACCGGCCAGCTCCAGGTGGACCTGCCGGTG
Organism: Corallococcus sp. AB049A; assembly: GCF_003668885.1. Classification (NCBI taxonomy): domain Bacteria; kingdom Pseudomonadati; phylum Myxococcota; class Myxococcia; order Myxococcales; family Myxococcaceae; genus Corallococcus; species Corallococcus sp. AB049A. The sequence continues at coordinate 1,304 of NZ_RAWL01000785.1, forward strand.
TACAAGCGCCTGGGACTGGGTTCAGAGCTGAACTGGTTCCGCCGCCACAGCCGCTTCGACACCTACCCGGACGTGCGGAAAGACGCATACCAACTGCGAGTCTTCGTCTCCGTGCACTACTAGCCATCGCCCGCGAGGATGAGCTCCGGGGGCGCTTTTCAACACCTCACTGCTTACCTTCTGGAAGCGCGGCATGGGGCCGTGCGCGGAGGCGTGGGCGGACCGGATGGGGCACGGCG
>NZ_RAWL01000786.1:0-1538 GCF_003668885.1 Corallococcus sp. AB049A
CCGCAGCCCCAGCCCCAGGAACTGCCTGTCCCGTCCTATCCCGCCGTCGAGACCTTCATCGAGAAGGCCTCCGCGGACGACGTCCAGGCGCTCTTCGCCCCCGTCAAGGCGGGGCTCGCCGAGCTCAAGGGACCTCGCGCGGAGATCGGCAAGAAGGCCCAGGCTGCGATCGCGCGCTCCGAGGAGCTGCTCACCATGCTCGTGGACGTCCGCGAGAAGCTCGTCGCCGAGTCGAAACAGCCCAAGGGCCGGAAATAACGGGCTTTTCCGGGGCCTGGACGATTTCTTGTCACCAGCAGGCAACCGGCGGCCGGCACTCCCGATAATCCATTGAAAGAGCCAAGGGATGATCCCCGGCTCCCCTTTTGAATCAACGCTGGCACCAGCGCGGAGGCTGAAATGGCAAAGATCGACAGCGGCATGATGGGCCCGAACCTGCGCATGAACACCCAGATGACCACGGCTCGGCAGACGCCGAACACGAGCTTTGGCGCGCGCGTGCAGAACGGGCTGAACAGCACCGTCGGCGCCGTGGGCGCGGGCGTGGGCGCGGTGGCGGGCTTCGTTCCGGGCGCCGGCATCGTCTCCGCCGCGGTCTCCTCCGCGCAGACCTTCTCCGGCGCCTCCGGCTCCGGCATGCAGGGCGGCCCGTACGTCGGCGTGATGAACACCGCCTCCGGCGCGGTGCCCTCCACCAACCTGCCCGGTGCGGGCACGGGCATGCCCACGGGCGGCTCCACCTCGCTGGGCACCAGCGTCGGCGGCGCCAGCTCCGGCGGCCAGGTGTCGGATCAGCTGACCAACAACAGCAGCCTCAAGACGATGATGGACGACAACGTCAAGCTGCTGAACCTCCAGTCGGCCATGCAGCACGAGTCGCAGCTCTTCACGGCTGTTTCCAACGTGATGAAGTCGCGGCACGATACGACCAAGAACTCCATCGGCAACATCCGCTAGTCTTCACGGACAGCGGAATCTGACCGGTGCAAGGAAGGCGGCCCTCGACGGCCGCCTTCCGTGCTTCCGGCGACAGGAAAGGAAGCGCGACGTCCATGGCGGAGACCCCTTCGGAGATTGCCAACAGCCTCGTGCCCCTGGCGCGCCAGCCGGCCATGGTCCTGCTGGAGTCCGGTTACCTCTGGCTGGACATGGGTCACTTCGACAAGGCCAAGGAGGTCTTCGTCGGTGCCGCCGCGCTCATGCCCAAGAGCGAGGTGCCCCAGATTGGCCTGGGCGCCGTGGAGTTCGCGCAGGGCAAGCACGACAAGGCCCTGGCGGCCTACCGGGTCGCCCAGCGCCTGGCGCCGCTGTCCTCGCTGCCCCGGGCACACGCCGGGGAGGCCCTGCTGTTCATGGGCAAGGTGCCGGAGGCCCTCAAGGAACTGAAGGCCGCCATCGACCTGGAGCCCGAAAGCGACGGCGCGAAGCTGGCCCAGGCGCTCATCCAGGCGAAGGAAGCGGGGGCCCTGCCTCCGCCGAAGAAGTAGTCGCGGCAAGAAGAAGGAGGTACGGCGATGGCTGTCGGTGGAGTCGGACGT
>NZ_RAWL01000787.1:0-1468 GCF_003668885.1 Corallococcus sp. AB049A
GAACGGACTTCGTGTTTTAGTTTTTTTTTTCAGGCAGAAGGCGGCATACGAGATAGGCTCCGGTCTCGTGGGCTCGGAGATGTGTATAGGAGACAGGTCGGCCGCCTGGAACAGGGGCTCGAACTGTTCGAAGCCCGGGGCCTTGGGGCCCGTCCAGGTGTCGGAGCCGCCGGTGATCATCACCCCGTGCACGGCGAGCGTGGTGTCCGCGAGGGTGATGTCGGCGGGGTCCCTCGCCGGGCGCAGGCCGCCCCGGCGCGCCCGCTCCAGGAGGCGGGCCTCCACCAGCCGGTCCACCACTTCATGCACCAGCGACTCCGGCACGCGCAGCCGCGTGGCCAGCTCCCGGGGCAGGGGCGGGGTGCGTCCGTCCACCCAGCACAGCGTGACGTCCTGGGCGACGCGCGCGGCCACCAGCTCGTGCGCGCGCGGGTGGCTGCCGAAGGCGAAGAGTGAGTCCCGGAAGGAGACGTGCTCCACGGCGTAGGACAGCCGGGCGCCGAACAGCATCACCAGCCAGCTCACGTACACCCAGGCGAGGAACAGGGGCAGGGCGCCCAGCGACGCGTAGAGGGGGTTGTAGAGGAAGCTGCGCGCGGCGAACTCGGCGTACACCTGCTTCGCCAGCATCCAGCCCAGGCCGGCCACCAGTCCGCCCGCCAGCGCCGAGCGCACGCGCACGTGGGCATACGGCGTCCACAGGTACAGCAGCGTCAGGCTGCCCATGGCGATGAGCGTGGTGCCCACCCCGATGAAGAACGGCGCGGAGGGCGCGTAGGTCTGCAGCAGCACGCGGACCCGGCCGGTGCCGGAGAAGGAGATGGCCAGGAAGATGGGGCCCAGCACCAGCAGGCCCGCGTAGATGGACAGGCGCGTGAGCCACGGGCGCTGGCGCCGGATGCCCCACAGCTCGTTCACCGCGCCGTCGATGTGTCTCAGCAGTGAGCCCGCGGACAACAGCACCGCGAGGAAGCCCACGCTGCCCACCGCGATGGAGTCGCCCGGGTGCAGGAACCGGTCGAGCAGGGCGGCGGACTCCTCGCTGACCCCTGGCGCCAGCACCTCGGAGATGACGAAGCGCAGCTTCCGCTGGAACTGCTCCTGGTGGAGCGTGCGCAGCAGCACGATGCCCACGGTCAGCAGCGGCACCAGCGAGAACATGCTGATGTACGTGAGCGCGGCGGCGCGCAGGCGCAGGTTCTCGCCCATGAAGCCGCGCGCCACGGTGCGCCCCGCGAAGAAGATGTCCGCCGCGAAGCGGCCCGCCGACGTGGCCCCGATGGGCGCCCACACGCGGGTTGCTGTCTGGACCGCCCACACCCGTGCTCGCACGAGCGAGCGCCGCATGCCCCAGGACAGCTTCCGGAGCTTCACGGCTTCCTCCCGGCGCGCTTCCAGCCCGGCGCGGCCAGGTCGCGGGAGTCCAGGAGCTGTCTCTTATACACATCTGACGCTGCCGACGACTTAA
>NZ_RAWL01000788.1:0-1511 GCF_003668885.1 Corallococcus sp. AB049A
ACGCCACGAGCCCGCCCACCACCGCCGCGCCGTAGAGCCGGGGCAACAGCCCCGAGGGCAGGCCCACCGGCCCCACCATGGAGCGCAGCTTGCGGCGCAGGAGCGTGGTCTCCACCCAGGCCACGATGCCGCTGGACAGGGTGAGGAACGCCGCGCCCAGCTCCCGGGGCAGGCCCAGGCGCTCCGGCAGCCACAGGGCCAGGAACCAGGCCTTCACGGTGCCCAGGGCCACGCGCACGATGGCGTAGCGCAGCGGCGTCTTCGGATCCTTCAGCGCATAGAAGGCGGAGGCGTAGAGCCGGCCCACGGTGGAGGCCACCAGCCCCACCGCCGCGCCCATCAGGAGGTACCAGAGGTAGCGCGAGTCCGAGGCCCCGAAGCGGCCCGTCTGCAGCAGCGCGCCGCTCACCAGGTCGCCCAGGAAGAGGAGCGCGGCGGCGGACGGCACCACCCAGAAGGCGATGCGGCGCGAGCCCGCGTCGATGCGGCTTCGCAGCTTCTCGTGCGCCTGGGCCTCCCCTTCCGCCGTGGCGCGCGCCATCTCCGGCAGTTCCGCGGCGGACACCGCCATGCCGAAGAGGCTCACCGGGATGAGGTAGATGGTCTGCGCGTAGAGGAGCGAGGACAGCGCGCGGTTGGAGATGAGCGACGCGAAGGCGGTGTCCACCCACGCGCTGAACTGCACCACGCCGCGCCCCAGCACCACCGGGCCGAAGTTCTTCAGCACCTGGCGCACCGAGGCGCTGGCCAGCGACAGCACCGGGCGGAAGTGGCCCAACAGGCGCATCACCGTGGGCACCTGCACCGCGAACTGGAGGAAGCTGCCCAGCACGACGCCGTAGGCCAGCCACTCCGTCAGGGCCTCCTCCGCGGCGCGGCCCCCGGACGTGCCCTGCCAGTTGCCCACCACCAGCAGCGTGGCGATGATCACGACGTTCCACACCACGGGCGCCAGGTACGACAGGAGGAAGCGCCGGTGGCTGTTGAGGATGCCCAGGCACCACGCGCTCAAGACGAGGAAGCCCGTGCCCGGAAAGAGGATGCGCACCAGCCGCACGGCCAGGTCGCGCTCGCCGCCCTCGAAGCCCGGGGCGATGAGGTCCACGAACAGCGGCGTGGCCAGCATGCCCAGCGCCACCATCACGCCCGTGGCCAGGGCCAGCAGGCCGAACACCGCGCCCGCGACCCGGTCCGCCTCGTCCGCGTCCTTCTTGCCCAGGAGCTGGGCATAGACGGGGATGAAGGAGCCGGACAGCACGCCTTCGCCAAAGAGGTTCTGGAGGAAGTTGGGGATGCGCAGCGCGGCCTTGAAGACGGCGGCGGCCTCCGCGTTGCCGAGGTAATGCGCGAAGACGCGCTCGCGCACGAGCCCCATCAGCCGCGACGCCAGGATGCCAATGCCCACCAGCATCGCGCCCCGTCCTCCCGCGCTGCGTTCAGGGATGGACGGTGAAGGGGCGGCCGGGGAGCCGGACGGAGGAGGCGAGACGGGTGCGGGGGCGGTCACGAAG
>NZ_RAWL01000789.1:0-1481 GCF_003668885.1 Corallococcus sp. AB049A
CAAGGACCCCATGGACCCCACCGCCTGGCAGCTCTGGCTCATCGCCGCCATCGTCCTGGGCGCGCTGGAGATCAAGCTCTCCGGCTTCGTGACGCTCTGGTTCGCCGTGGGCGCGCTGATGGCCTCCCTGATGGCCGGGGCGGGCCTGGGCTTCAACAGCCAGCTCTTCGTCTTCACGCTGGTGTCCGCCGCCCTGTTCGGCGCGTCCCGCACCCTCTTCAAGAACGTTTTCATGCGGGACGCCGTGCACTTGAAGACGGGCGCGGAGGCGATGCTGGGCCAGGAGGCCGTGGTGACGGAGGCGCTGGCGGAGGGGCACGGGGGCATCGTGCGCATCAACGGCGAGCTGTGGATGGCCCGCTCCCTGTCCGGGCCCCTGCCCGAGGGCGAGCGCGTCACCGTGGAGCAGATTGAAGGCCTCAAACTGTGGGTGCGACGCCCGTCTGCGTCCCCCGAAGTCGCGCTGCAGCAACCGGCGCGTCGCAAGTCGAAGGAGAACGCATCATGGGACTGACCATTGTTCTGCTGTTCCTGGCCGCCGCCGTCGTGTTCGCGATGGTCACCGGGGTGCGCATCGTTCCCCAGGCCAAGGTGATGGTCGTGGAGCGGCTGGGGAAGTTCCACCGCGTGGCCTCCAGCGGCCTCAACATCCTCATCCCCTTCATGGACAGCCCGCGCGCCATGGAGATGCGCGCCGGCAACCGCTTCACGCGCAACACGCTGGTGGACCTGCGCGAGCAGGTCATGGGCTTCGAGACCGTCCAGGTCATCACCCATGACAACGTCAACATGGAGGTCGGCTCGGTCATCTACTACCAGATCGTCGACCCCGGCCGGGCGCTCTACCAGGTGGAGAACCTGGCGCTCGCCATCGAGCAGCTCACCATGACGAACCTGCGCAACGTCATGGGCGGCCTCACCCTGGATCAGACGCTCACCAGCCGCGAGACGGTCAACACCAAGCTGCGCATGGTGCTGGACGAGGCCACGGAGAAGTGGGGCGTGAAGGTCACCCGCGTGGAGCTGCGCGAGATTGAGCCGCCCCAGGCCATCAAGTCCGCCATGGCCAAGCAGATGACCGCCGAGCGCGAGCGCCGCGCGGAGGTCACCAAGGCCGAGGGCGACAAGGCCGCCGCCATCCTCCAGGCCGAGGGCGAGAAGATCTCCCGCATCCTGCGCGCGGAGGCCGAGCGCGACGCGGAGATCGCCCGCGCGGAGGGCCACAAGCGCGCCGTGATGCTGGAGGCCGAGGGCAAGGCCGAGGCCACGCGCCTCACCTTCGAGGCCATCCACACCGGCCGGGCCACGCCGGAGGTGCTGGCGCTGCGCTACCTGGAGACGCTCCAGGAGCTGGGCAAGGGCGACAACAAGATGTTCGTCCCCTACGAGGCCACCGCCGCGCTGGGCTCCATCGCCACGCTGAAGGAGGTGTTCGCCAAGGACGACGCCCCGGCCGCCGCGCCCCAGCCCCAGCTTCCGGC
>NZ_RAWL01000078.1:0-25750 GCF_003668885.1 Corallococcus sp. AB049A
GTGTGGGGAACCTTCGCGCTTGCGGGGCAGGGGGGCAGGGCATATCCCTGGCGGCCACGCCCCCTATGAGCCTGCTCGAAGCCATCGTCCTGGGTCTGGTCCAGGGTCTCACGGAGTTCCTGCCCATCAGCTCCACCGCGCACCTGCGCATCACGCCGGAGCTGTTCGGCTGGCCGGATCCGGGCGCGGCGTACTCGGCCATCATCCAGCTGGGCACGGTGGCGGCGGTGCTCATCTACTTCCGCAAGGACATCGTCTCGCTGGTGAAGGCGTTCGTCGTGGGCCTGGTGAAGCGAGACCCGTTCGGCACGCTGGAGGCGCGGCTCGCGTGGTTCGTGGGCGTGGGCACGCTGCCCATTGGCATCTGCGGGCTCGCGTTCAAGAAGCTCATCGAGACGCAGTTCCGCTCGCTCTATGTCATCGCGGGCAGCCTCATCGTGCTGGCCATCGTGCTGTTCGTCGTGGAGAAGCGCGCGTCGCACCAGCGCACCGTGGCGGACATGACGTGGCGGGACGGAATCATCATCGGCCTGTGGCAGGCGCTGGCGCTGGTGCCGGGCTCGTCGCGCTCCGGCACGACGCTCACGGGCGGCCTGTCGCTGGGGCTCAAGCGCGAGGACGCGGCGCGCTACTCGTTCCTGCTGTCCATCCCGGCGACGACGCTGGCGGGCATCTTCGAACTGAAGCACCTGCTGGAGGCCACGGAGCGTCCGTCGACGCTGGCACTGGTGGTGGGGACGCTGGTGGCCTTCCTGTCGGGCATGGCCGCCATCGCGTGGCTGTTGAGCTTCCTGAAGCGGCGCACCACGTTGGTGTTCGTGGTGTACCGCATCGCGCTGGGGCTGCTGCTGCTGGGGCTGTTGCAGGCGAACATCCTCAAGCCCATGTCCGGCGTGGAGAACCTGGCGACGCCGGAGGCTCCGACGAAGCCGCCGGTGGAGAAGCAGATCACGGACTGAGGAAGGGGGAGGTCGTGCGCGTGCAGGCCCTGTTCGATGCTCTGGAGACGCGGCTGACGGCGAGGCCGGCGCGGACGTTCGAGTGGAAGGGCCGGGCGCTGCGGGAGGCCGCGGTGCTGGTGCCCCTGTTCGAGCGGGACGGGGTGCCCCACGTGGTCTTCACCCGCAGGCCCACCACCCTGCGCACGCACGCGGGGCAGTACGCGTTCCCGGGCGGAGGCCAGGAGGCGCGGGACGTCACCCCGCTGGAGACAGCGCTGCGCGAGACGGAGGAGGAGCTGGGCATCGCGCGCGCGCACGTGCGGGTGCTGGGCCTCCTGGACGAAACGCCCACCACGTCCGCGTACCGCATCCGGCCCTACGTGGGCGTCATCCCGGGGGATGGGAGGTACGTCCCCAACCCGGTGGAGGTGGACGTGGTGCTGGAGGTGCCGCTGGTGCGCCTGATGGACCCGGCCATCCTCCGCGTGGAGCGGCACACGTGGGAGGGGATGGAGCACGACGTGCACTTCTACACGCACGGCGAGCACGTCATCTGGGGCGCCACGGGGCGCATCGTGCGCAACTTCCTGCAGTTCGTGGCGGAGGTGCCGGGCATCCAGGGGCTCCTGGACGCTCCCCTGCCTGCTGAGCGCTGAGTCGCGGGGCCCGTGCTGGCGGGCGGCTCGTGCGGGAGGACGCCTTGTCGCCCTGGAGGGGCGGTCCCACGTTGAGGACACACCCTTCGAAGGGACGCGACGTGGATGGTGGCAATGGGCACGGGGCCATGGAGGTGAGGGAGGCCGCGCTGGTGGCGCTGGGGGAGGAGCTGCGCGCCAGGGGCTACACCTTCACGACGGTGACTCCGGAGACGCACCGGCGGGTGAACGCGCGGCCGGGGGCGGAGCGGGCCCATTCGGTCCGGGACGTGTTCGGGTGGAGCCGTCCCTTGGGTCCGGGCGTGCTGGAGCCCCGGCTGGTGTCGCTGCTGGAGGAGGCCGGCGCGCTGGGGGACTGCAGGGACGGGACGCACCGGAGCCGGGTGCGGTTCTCCAGCCTGGGGACGGGGCTGTATGTCCATTCCGCGTGGCCCACGTCGGAGAAGGACGCGGTGTTCTTCGGGCCGGACACCTACCGGTTCTGCGCGTTGCTGCGAAAGGTGCCGGGCTCGTTCCGGCGCGTGGTGGACCTGGGGTGTGGCTCCGGGGCCGGAGGCCTGTCGGTGGCGGCGCGGAGTGAAGCGGTGGTGCTCGCGGACCTGAACCCGTTGGCGCTGGAGTTCTCGCGGGTGAACGCGAAGTTGAACAACGCGGCCAGGGTGGAGGCGGTGCACTCGGACCTGCTGCGGGACGTGTCGGGCCGGTTCGACTTGATCATGGCGAACCCGCCGTACCTGGCGGACACGGACGGGCGCACGTACCGGGACGGTGGCGGCACGCACGGCACGGAGCTGTCGGTGCGCATCGTGCGGGAGAGCGTGGAGCGCCTGGAGCCGGGCGGCACGCTGGTGCTCTACACGGGCGCGCCGGTGGTGGAGGGAGAGGACCTGCTGCGCACCGCGCTGGAGCCGGTGTGGCGGGAAGCGCCCCTCTCCGAGGTCCGCTACGAGGAGCTGGATCCAGACGTGTTCGGCGAGGAGCTGGAGAAGGAGCCCTACGCGGGCGTGGAGCGCATCGCCCTGGTGGCCCTGGTGGCCCGGCGGGGTTAGGGCTGGCGGCTCACGTCGCAGCGACCGGAGGCCTGTCTCGCGAGGTCCTCCGCCACGGAGCGCAGGAGGCTGGTCAGGACCGGTGTGCCGGAGGACGTGGGCTCTCCCTGCGTGAGCCAGCGCGCCATGCGGCCCAGGCTCGTGGCCGTCACGACCTGGAGCCTCACCTCCACCTGCACGACGAAGTGTTCGTCGGACTCGGGCCTGGCATCCAGCGTCCAGGCCACCCGCTCCAGCTCCAGCGTGCCCACGCCTCCGGTCAGCTCGCGCCCGTCCAGGACGTAGCCCTCTTGCGTGAAGGCGAGCACCTGCGTGATTCGTGCGCTGTCCAGGTTCGCGTCGAACCAGAAGGCCCGGCGCTTCCAGAGCGTCAGCTCCACCTCCAGCTTCCCCGCCAGGCCCAGCCGCACCAGCCGGTCCAGCTCCGGGGAGATGAAGGCGCGTGCCTCCGGCCGGACCATCACGCGCCTTCCGGAGAGCGTCGCGGTGCACGCGGCGGAGGCCTCTTCCGCGTGCGCTCCGGACGTGAGCAGGCACGCCGCGACGATGAGCGCCGCGCCAGGCCTGCTCTGTGTTCCGTGCCTTCCCATGGCTCAGAAGGTCCGGTTGAACAGCAGGCGCGCCTCGGGCGCGAGCCGGGCTCTTTCGTCGATGCGCCAGGCGGCCTCGAAGCGCACGGCGTCACCGAGGTGGAGGCTGGTTCCCAGGCTCAACTTGGCGTCCGACCACGCGCTCGCGGCGTGCACCGAGCCCAGGTCCGCGAAGACGCCCAGGCAGTCCCAGCGGTACTCGGCGCTCGCGAGCACCGAGCTGTCTCCGCCCCGGAACTCCTTGAAGCCGAAGCCTCGCAGCGCGCTCCAACCTCCCAGCGCCTCCTGCTTCTGCAGCGGCAGGTCGTGACCCGTCGCGGCCCGCAGGCGCAGGTTCAGCCCCGTGTCCCACTTCATCGGCAGGTCCATGGCCACGTCGCCCACCAGCTTCCAGAAGCGCGTGTCCATTCCGCCCGCCCCCGGGCCCTCGCCCACCTCCAGCGTCACGAAGCCTCGCAGCAAGGGTTCGCGCTTCCAGTTGTCATGGCGCTCGAAGAGGGCCGTCTCCGGCGTGCGGAAGAGGGACCCCACGCGCGTGCCCCGCTCCGCGGCGCTGCTGTACTCCAGCCGCACCACCGCTGAACGGAAGCGGCCCTCGTTCACCGGCGCGTTCGGGAACGGCGGGTCGTCGCTCCGGAAGAGGCTCAGCGGCGGCGTGAACGACTGGAGCGAGCCCAGCGTGTCACCGCGCACCTCCACGCCCGCGAGCCACGACTTCGCCCAGCGCCACGTGGCGAAGGCCGTGAAGCCCTCGCGGCGGAAGTAGTCCCGGTCCGGCCGGTTGATGAGGAACGAGTAGAAGTACGAGTCGAAGTCCCCCAGCCGCCAGCGGTCCAGCGTGTCGATGAAGTCATGCACCTGCGCGCCCAGCTCCTCGATGCCCAGCGAGGGCAGCTGCACCTTGGCTCCGCCCAGCAGGTTGACGTGGCGCTGACGGCGCGTGCCCTCCGGGTCGCCCGGGATGCGCTGCCCGCCCAGCCGCAGGGGGATGAAGAACGCCCCCTCCAGCGTCGTGTGCACGCGGTCCCGCGAGTCGAAGATGCGCAGGCTCGCCTTGAACCCCGGGGCGAACCCCGTCACCTGCGTGTGCACGGGCAGCAGATCCACGTCCAGGTCCGGCGGACGCGGACGCACGTGCACGATGAGCCGCTTCCCCTCCAGCGTGAGGCCGTCGCTCGCCACGTCGCTCTCGATGTTGAACATCCGGGCCCAGCCCACCTCGAAGTCCACGCGCTCGCGGCGCCGCGACTTGCGCCGCGATTCCTCCTGCGTGCGGTAGGTCCGCGTGCCGTCGGTCCCGCGCTCCTCGACGATGCGCACGCCCGTGCGCTCCTCGTCCAGGTCCTCGCTGTCCACCGCGCGCAGGAAGGGCAGCCGTGACTCCATCCGCTTCATGGCGCGGCGGGCATCGCTGCGCAGGAAGACGTCGCCGGGCCGCAGTCCGAGGGCCTCTTGCACGCGCGTGGCCATGGCCTCGTCCACGCCCCGCACCTCCACGGCCTCCAGGTGGCCTTCGTCCACCGTGAGGGTCAGCTGGCCTTCGGGGGACAGCGTGGCGGACACCGTCGCGAGCAGATAGCCGTCGTTCTCGCGGAGGGTCTTGAGGACGCGGTCCAGCGCGGCGTCCAGGCCCCCCAGCATGATGCCGGGACGGAAGGCTCCGCCCTCCCTCCTCGCCAGCCAGGGACGCGGCGGGTGCGGGGGCGGACACGGGCTGACGACCTTCAAGCTCCCGTCGCGGGTGCGGATGCGCAGGGTGGTGACGTCGTCGTCATCGTCGTCGTCCGGGTCGGAGCGGGAGGACGTTTCGAACAGCGAGCCCCACAGCTCCTGGGGCTGGAGGTCCTGAAGTCCTTCGACCACCACCGACGTGACCGTGGGGTTCTCCTCCAGCGTCACGTCGAGCACGGCCGGGCCCTGTTCACTGACGCGAACGCGGGGCTCCACGCGGGCGAAGACGCCGGTGCGTGCCAGGCGATGCAGCAGGGTCTGCACCTCCGTGGCCGTCAGGGGGCGCGACGTGTCCGCGGGAGGTGCGCCCACGAGCTTGCGCACCTGCGGATCCGTGAGCCGCTGGAGCCCGTGAAGCTCCAGACCCGTGGGCGCGAGCCCCCGGCCGTCGACCTCGACCTGCATGGCCCCGAGCACCGTGGAGTCGGAGAGGTCGCCCTCGTCGGTGTTGAAGCCCTCCGGGCACGTCGATTCGCCGGAGTCCTCCGAAGCGGCTTCGCCTTCCGATGGAGGTTGGCCCAGGGCCGTGAGCGAGAGGAAGCAGAGTGCCAGTGCGAGTCGGTTCATGACGGGCAGCAGGAGCAGGGTTCGTTCCAGGTGGGGGCTCACGGCAAGTGCCCGGAACCACGGAGGGCGGGCAGGCGGGCGGATGTCATGGACACATCCGGATGTATCGGGCGGTTGTGGCCGTGACATCGCGGCTCACGAGGTGACGGGCAGGTCCAGGGCCTTGATGCGCCGGTAGAGGTTGCCCCGGTCCACCTGGAGGAGGCGCGCGGCGCCGGCGATGCTTTCACCTTCGCGGAGCGCGGCGCGGATGAGGTCCCGTTCGAAGTCCTCCACGTGCTCGCGGTAGCTCTTGTCCCCCAGCGACCTGCGCGGCGCGGGCGCGGCCGCCGCCGGTGCGGCCACCGCGTCCGGTCCCAGCTCCAATGGACCGTCACCCCGGAGCAGGTTCAGCCGTTCGATGACGTTGCGCAGCTCGCGCACGTTGCCGGGCCACGGGTAGGCGCGGAGCGCGGCCTCCGCTCCCGGCGCGAGCACGAGCGGCGTGCGGGGGCCGGCGAGCTCCGCGGCGAAGACCCGCGCGAGGGGCAGCAGGTCCTCGGGGCGCTCGCGCAGCGGCGGCAGGTGCAGCGGCAGGACGTTGAGCCGGAAGTAGAGGTCCTGCCGGAAGCGGCCTTCCTTCACGGCCCGGCCCAGGTCCTGGTGCGTGGCCGCGAGGATGCGCACGTCCACCGGCACCGGCAGCGTGCCTCCCAGCCGCTCCACCTGACGCGTCTCCAGGACTCGCAGCAGCTTGGCCTGGAGCTCCAGCGGCATGTCCCCCAGTTCATCCAGGAACAGCGTGCCACCCTGGGCCTGTTCGAAGCGGCCCGCGCGCCGTGCGACCGCGCCGGAGAAGGCGCCTCGCTCGTGGCCGAACAGCTCGCTCTCCAGCAGCGTCGAGGGAATCGCCGCGCAGTTGACCGCCACCAGCCGGCCCTTGCGCCCGGAGGCCTTGTGCAGCGCCTGCGCCACGCGCTCCTTGCCGGTGCCCGTCTCGCCGGTGATCAGCACCGCCGTGTCGCTGGGGCCCACGCGCGCGATGAGCTGGCGCAGGGACTCCATGGCCGGGCTCTCGCCCACCAGGTGCCCTGGCTGGGCCAGCGCGTCCAGCAAGCGCTCCCGCTCCTCGCGCAGCGCGCCCAGGGCCAGCGCGTTGTGCAGCGCCGTGAGCAGCCGTTCGGGGGACGGAGGCTTCTCCACGAAGTCCGTGGCGCCCAGCTTCAGGGCCTGCACCGCTTCGGAGGGGGAGGCTTCGCCGGAAAGGACCACCACCGGCACGGGCAGGGGCTTGGGCAGACGCGCGAGCAGCTCCAGCCCCGTCTCGCCCGGCATGCGCAGGTCCAGCAGCATCAGCGCGGGCGGCGCCTCCGGCGCTTCGAGCAGACGCGAGGCCTCCGCCGTGGAGCGGGCCTCCACGGGAGTGAAGCCTCCATCTTGGAGCAGTCCGCGCACGGCCCTGAGGACGCCGGGGTCGTCGTCGACGATGAGGATGCGGGCTCCGGTCTTCATGTGGCCCCCTGGGACGCGTCGGAGGGCAGCACCACCTGGGCCCGGGTGCCGCCCCGGGCGCCGGGCTCCAGTCTCAAGGTGCCGCCGTGTTCGTGGGTGATCTTCTGCGCGATGGGCAGGCCCAGCCCGCTGCCTTCGGGCTTGGTGCTGAAGAGGCCTCGGGTGAGGGCAGGGCCCTCCAGCACGCCCGGGACGCCGCTGCCGCCGTCGCTCACGATGACGTGCACGCGGCCGTCCTCCGCCCGGTGCAGCGCCACGTGGACGGGTGGGGCGTCGGGAGAAGAGGCTTCGGTGGCGTTCTTCACCAGGTTGCCGAAGAGGCGGCGCAGTCCGTCCGGGTCCGCGCGCAGGGACACCTCGTCGCCGGGGTCCAGCACCACGGGGACGGGGGAGGTGCCCGAGTACAGCGCGCACACCTCCGCGAGCAGCGGGCGCAGCGCCACGTCCTGGAAGCGGGGCGCGGGCAGGCGCGCGAAGGTGGAGAAGCTCTGGGTCATGCGCATGAGCAGGTCCACCTCCTCCTGGAGGAGCGCCACGGCTTCGGCGAGCCGCGTCGGGTCGGGCGGGGTGTCGGCATCCCGCGGAGACAGACGCGCGAGCGACAGCCTCATTGCGGTCAGGGGGTTCTTCAGCTCGTGGGCGAGCGCCCGGGCCACGTCCTGCCACGCGGCGATCTGCTCGGCGGCCTTGAGGTGTTCGCGCTGCTCCAGCAGCTCCTGGCCCATGCGGTTGAACTGTCCCAGGAGGAACTGGAGCTCGTCGCGCGCGGGTTCGGGGACGGGCAGGCGGACCGACAGGTCGCCTCGCGAGTAGGCCCGCATGCCGTCCAGGAGCGTGGCCATGGGGCGCGTGAGGACGCGGCCCAGGAGCACGGCGGACACGGTGAGCACCACGGCGGCGATGACGCCCACCGCGGCGATGAACACGGGCACGCGGCGCACCAGGGCCCGTCGCGCCAGCTCCGCCTGCGCCAGGTTCAACCGTGCTTCGTCGAGCGCATCCGGCGGCAGTCCCCTGCGGCTCAGCTCGTGGGAGACGTTGTCGAGCACGGCCTCCACGGGAGCGATGGAGATGGAGAGCACGCGGTCCAGCACGCTCTGGGCGAGGGCACCCAGCAGTGCCAGTGGGATGAGTCCCGCGAGCAGCATCACCGCCAGCAGTCGCCGGCGGAAGCGGAACGGAGGCGGGGGAGGGCGCATGGATGGCGCACGGCGCATGGTGCGCTGTTCATATACCCACTGCCGCTGGAGTTCCCGCCAGGCCAGGCCGCGCGTTCACACATTGCGGTGATAGACGGGGCATGGCTCAACTCGAGGCGACGCCCATGCTGAGACCCCACGCACTGCTTCTCCTCGTGTCGCTTCTCCAGGACGGAGGAACGGAGCCGCCGGCCCGGCCCGCGCATTCCATCGTGAGGAACCCCGCGTTTCCCGCCGCCACAGTTGGTGCGGAAGGCATCCAGTGGCCCGACGACCTTCAGCCCCTGGCGACCCTGGACGGGCCCGCGGTCCTTGCCGCGCACGCCGCGTTACAGCGGCTCCTCTCCCGCTACCCCAAGGAGTACGCCAAGAGCTGTACCTATTCGGCGAAGGGGATGGAGGTCATCGTAGGGGAGGAGCGAGGGATCTACTTCGTCCGCATCAACCCACGGCCCGACAAGTGCGGTTGGGCGCCCGGCTCGGTGCTCGCGTACGACGAATTCGAGCTGTACGCCGTCTCACCCGAGGGAAGGGTGTTGGCGCGATATCCGTACATGCCCTGAGCGAACCTGCAGCATCAGAACTGCAGGTACACGTACGGGCGGGTCTCCAGGGTGGAGAGCTGGCGGATGCCGAGGCCCAGGAGCACCAGGACCACGGCCCTCGCGGGCGCGGGCATCTTGAGGAAGACGAGCGCCGCGGTGTCGTAGAGCTTCATCGGCAGCGTGTGCGCGATGACCGCGATGGCCAGCATGCTCCACACCAGCGGGCCCACGTTGGCCAGGCCCGGGATTCCCGCCAGCATCCGCGCGTAGAACTCTCCCGCGTGCGCCATGTCCGGCGCCCGGAACACCACTCGCGTCAACACCACCAGCGTGAACGTGGCCAACATCCCCAACGCCACGCGCACCGGGCCCGGCTCCTGCTCCTTGCCCTTGAACCACCACCAGCAGCGCACTCCGCACAGCGCCACGCCGTGCACCGCGCCCCAGACCGCGAAGCGCCAGTCCGCCCCGTGCCACAGGCCTCCCAGCACCATCACCATCATCAGGTTGAAACACACCCGAGGCTTCGACCGGCGGTTGCCGCCCAGCGGGATGTACAGGTAGTCCCGCAGCCACGAGGACAGGCTCATGTGCCAGCGGTTCCAGAACTCGAACAGGTTCTTCGCCAGGTACGGCCGCGCGAAGTTCTCCGGGAACTTGAACCCGAACAGCGACGCCACCCCAATCGCGATGTCCGAGTACCCCGAGAAGTCGTAGTACAGCTCCAGCGTGTACGCGACCGCCGCCACCGCGCACTCCGCCGACGAGTACGCGTGCGGACTGCCGAACACCGGATCCACGATGCCGCTGCCCAGCACGTCCGCGATGACCAGCTTCTTCACCAGCCCCACGGCGATGCGGAACAGCGCCTTGTTCCCGTCATCCGAGGACAGCGTGGGCACTTCCCGGAAGTGCGCCATCAGCTCCGACGCGCGGACAATGGGCCCGCTCAACACGCGCGGGAAGAACAGCATGTAGAGCAGGTGCTCCACGAACGAGTGCTCGGAGCTCGCCTTCCCCCGGTACACGTCCACCGTGTAGCTGATGGACTGGAACACGAAGAACGACAGGCCCACCGGCAACAACAGATGGAAAGGCTCCGGCCGCACCTCCACGCCCCACGGCCCCAACAGCGACGACACCGTCCTGCGCAGCAGCTCCAGGTACTTGAAGCCCGCCAGCAGCCCCAGGTTGGAGACGATGGACAGCACCACCAGCGCCTTGCGCAGCCCGGGCCGCTCCGTGGCCCCCATTCCCTTCACCAGCAGGTGGTCCACCGTCACGCCGGCCACGAAGATGAACAGCGGCACCAGCTTCACCACCAGCGCGCCTGGCGGCATCCCGCCCACGAACGCCAGCAGCGGCACCTGGAGGAAGGACAGGTAGACCAGCAGGCTGGCCGCCAGCAGCAACAGCATCCGCGGCCAGTAATACCGGTGCACCGCCCAGTAGGCCGCGAACACCAGGATGACGAAGACGACGTACTGGAGGCTGTGGGACAGCACGGCTCAGGGCGCTCCCGCGGCGGAGGCCGTCGGCTCGCCGCCCTTCTTCGTGGACTCGTACGCCGCCATCAGGTCCTTCACGAACGCGTTCGCCAGCACCGCGTACCCCTGCGGCGTCAGGTGCACTCCGTCCGCGTGGCCCAGCGGCACCGGCTGGCGCTGCCAGCGCTGCATGGAGCGCTCGCCGCCCATCGCCGCGCGCGCGGACCAGTACGCGCAGCCCGCGTCCTTCGCCACCTGCGGCAGCGTGTTCAGCACCTTCGAAAGTGACGGCGCCTCGTCCCAGCGGCCGCTCGAGTCCTGCGCCAGCCGGTCCGTGGGCCCGATGATCAAGCACTCCGCGTTCGTCGCCTTGCGCATCCGCGCAATCAGCGCCGCGTAGTCCTGGCGCAGGCCGTTCGCGTC
Source organism: Corallococcus sp. AB049A (assembly GCF_003668885.1). Lineage (NCBI taxonomy): Bacteria > Pseudomonadati > Myxococcota > Myxococcia > Myxococcales > Myxococcaceae > Corallococcus > Corallococcus sp. AB049A. The sequence continues at coordinate 10,680 of NZ_RAWL01000078.1, forward strand.
CAGCCCCGGCAGCTCCGCCTCGTTGGTGCCGTACCAGAACACCAGCAGGTCCGGACGCCGCGCGGTCAGCTGCGCGTCCATCGCCTGCGCATCCATGTCCCGCGCCGTGAAGGCCGTGGCCCCGGGCAAGCCCAGCGCGTCGTACACCAGGCCCGGCGTGTCGTACTCCAGCGACGCGCCCAGCACCGTCGCGCTCCCGCCACCCTCCGGCACCTTCACCTGGACGGAGTGCGCCACGCCCGTCACCGGGAACGAACGGATGCGCACCGTGGGCTGCGTCAGCGGCTCCGGCGGCGGCGCTTCCGGCGCAATCGCCTCGCCGTCCACCGTGATCTCCGGCGCCGCGGCCCCCGGCGCGTCCAGCGCGTACAAATCCAAACGGCCCTGGCGGTCCTTGTCCTCCGCGCAGCCTTCGCAGAAGGAGATGCCCAGGCTCGCGCCCGGCGCGCCCACCGCGCGGATGCCCGTGAGGCCCCAAAGCCCTCCCGGCGTGGCCTTCGCGTCCTCCACCGTCCACGCGCCGTCCAGCGTGCGCGTCACGTGCGCCGCCTCCAGCCGGGAGGACGGCTTGCCCGCCGCGATGAAGCCCCGGCCCGCGTCGCCGAAGCGCTTCGTCAGCGCGTCGCGGACCTTGTCGGAGAAGGAGTGCGCCGCCGTGTGCGAAGCGCCCAGCTGCGCGATGCCCACGCGCAGCTTCGCGCCGGACTCGCGGCGGGCCAGCGAGGCGAACGTGTGCTGAAGCGCCGGGGTCGCGTTCTGCAGCCCCGTCGGATCCGCGCCCGGCACGCGAGGCGGATGCGTGCGCGCGAAGGCCCGCTGCAGCGCCAGGTCGAACAGGTGGCCCAACAGGTTGGAGCCGCGCACGCGCGGGTGCACCAGGTCCTCCAGCATCAGGCCGGACTCCAGCCATTTGAGCGCGGAGCCCTCGCCGCCCATCGCCGCCAGCGTGTCGTAGAAGGCGCAGCCTCCCGCGCGCGCCTGCTCACGGAACACCTCCGCCACCTCCGCGGAGTGCCGGCGCGTGATGAGTTCACCGCTCAGCGTGCGCACGCCCGCGTCAATGGGCGACATGACGAGGCACGCCGCGTCCGGCACCGACGTGCGCACGCGCGACACCAGTTCCTTCATCTGCGAGCGGACCTCGTCCAGCGTGGTGCGCTCGCGCGAGAGGAAGAACGCCTCGTTGCCGCCCACCATCAACACCACCAGCGACGGCTTGCGGTGCTTGAGCTGCGCGCGGAACGCCTGGGGCTGCGCGCGCAGGTACACCTCCGCCATGCCGCCCAGCAGGCCCACCGTGTCGTAGACGACGCCCGGCGTGCCCGACTCCACCGACACGCCGTGCAGCTCCGTCTTGCCGCTGGCGGTGAGCGTCAGCGTCTTGGCTCCTTCGGGAATCTTCAGCCGCGCGAAGGCCGCTTCCGCCTTGGGCCCGAACGCGCGCGTCTGGATGCGCTGCGTGTTCTTGCCGTCCACCGCCACCTGCACGGAGCCGTTCGCGGGCTGCGCCAGGAAGAACAGCTCCGCCTCGCGCGCGCCCTCCACGGAGTAGCGCGTGGCCTGCGCGGGGCCGCTCGTGGAGAAGGCCACGCCCGTCCAGCCCACGCGGTCCCTGGGCCAGTGCGTGTCCACCAGCCGCTCCATCTTCCAGCCGTCCGTGCTCGCGGTGCCCGCGCGCGTGGCGCGGCCGGCGCTCGCCAGCCGGTGGATGTAGAGGAAGCCCGGGCCGCCCGAACCGAAGCGCTCCTGCAGCCGGTCGCGCACCACGTCCGTGATGTAGTCAGAGGCGATGAGCGAATCGCCCAGGTGCACCACCCGCACCGGCGTGCGCCGCGCGTCCGCGCGCAAATCTCCCAGCGCCTTCATGAACGGCGCCAGGCCGTCCTCTTCACACGAGCCGTCCGCGCGCGCCTTGCGGCAGTTGAGCTCGATGTCCACGTGCTTCGCGCCCATGCGCTCGCGCAGCGCCTCCAGCTCCCGCGCGGTCGCCAGCGTGGGGGCGCTCAGCTCCTCCAGGCCGATGCCGGGGACAGCGAGGGCTTCCCCCACCTGCGGGCCCGCCTGCGGATCCGTGTCGTTGGCGGCGGTGTCCGCTTCCGCGAGCGCGGCGGGCGGAGCATCCGGCGCCAGGCCATCCGCGGGCGGACGTGGGGCCTTCACGCCCCGCAGCGACGCGGGCAGCACGAGCGCCGCCAGCTTGGGCCCGAGCGAACCTTCCTGACGGAGGCTGGGGAGGGGGCGGTACTTCTCCGGCAATGGCGCCAGGGACAACCCCACCGCCAGCAGCACGGTGAAGGCCAGCGTCCATCCGGTGGATGTGGGCTTGAGGCTCAACGCCCGGGCATGAGACTGGCTTTTCGGGGGCGGGTCAAAACTCTGCCCACATTGTCGCGCCCCATCCCTCGGGGAGCAGGCGGCCGGGCCCCCTTCACATCGTCGGGCCGGATGGGAGACGCTGAATCATGGGACAGCGCTCAGACTCCTCGAAGACGCCGACCGTGGTGCTGACGAACCCGAAGGGGTTGTTCGACCCGGCGCCCTATGGCTTCTCCCACGTGGCGCAGGTCGCGCCCGGCTCCCGGCTGGTCTTCCTGGCGGGGCAGGGGGGAGAGCATGAGACGGGCGCGCTCGAGCCCGACTTCCGCCTCCAGGTGCGGCAGGCCTTCAAGAACGTGCGGGCGGCCCTCGAGTCCGTGGGGGCGGGCGTCGGTGACGTCGCCAAACTCACGATGCTCGTGGTGGACCACACGGAGGAGAAGCTGCGCATCATCGGCCCCGAACTGGACGCGGCCTGGAACGGCGGCATGAAGCCGGCCTGCACGCTGATTCCCGTCTCCCGGCTGGCACTGGACGGGATGCTCTTCGAGGTGGAGGCCATCGCGGTCCTGCCAGCCTGAGCGGCGAGCAGCCCCCTTCCTCCGCTGGCGCGACGCGCTAATGTGCGCCGCCGTGCGCGCCGGGCCGTGGCCCGACGTGCCCCTAGGAGCTCACACCCGTATATGGCCCTCTACCCCGTCATCATGGCCGGAGGCTCCGGCACCCGCTTCTGGCCGCTGTCCCGCCAGGCGCGTCCGAAGCAGTTCCTCCCGCTGGCCTCCAAGCAGCCGCTGCTCACCGACACCGCCCAGCGCCTCAAGGGCCTGGCCCCGGTGAAGAACACCTTCATCGTGTGCGGACCCGTGCACGCGAAGACGGCCGCGAAGCTGGTGAAGGGGCTGCCCAAGGGCAACCTCCTGGTGGAGCCCGTGGCGCGCAACACCGCGCCCGCCATCGCGCTCGCCGCGCTCCAGGTCGCCGCGCGCGACCCGAAGGGCGTGCTCGCGGTGCTGCCGTCGGATCACCACGTCGCGGACGTGAAGGGCTTCCAGCGCACGCTCGCGGAGGCGGCGCGCATCGCGGAAGCGGGCCACATCGTCACGCTGGGCATCAAGCCCGCGCGCCCGGAGACGGGCTACGGCTACATCCAGGTGGGTGACGCGCTGGAGGGCGGCGGCCGCCGCGTGAAGGCGTTCAAGGAGAAGCCCGACCTCAAGACGGCGCAGCAGTACGTGGCCGGCGGCGACTACCTGTGGAACGGCGGCATCTTCGTCTTCCGCGCGGACGTGATGCTGGAGGCCTTCCAGAAGCACATGCCGGAGATGCAGAAGGGCCTGGACGCGCTCCAGAAGGCCGCGGGCAAGCGCACCTTCCCGGCCGTGCTCAAGCGCGTCTTCCCCAAGCTGCCCTCCATCTCCATCGACTACGGCGTGATGGAGAAGGCGGAGAACATCGCGGTGCTGGACGGCGACTTCGGCTGGTCCGACGTGGGCTCCTTCGCCGCCATCCCGGAAGTGCGCCCCGCGGACGCGCAGGGCAACGTCGTCTCCGGCGACGCGGTGCTGGTGGACTGCACCCACTGCGTCGTGCTCGCGGACAAGCGCACGCTGTCCGTCGTGGGCATGAACGACGTGGTGGTGGTGGACTCCGGTGACGCCGTGCTCGTCGTCCCCAAGGACAAGAGCCAGGACGTGCGCAAGGTCGTCGAGGCCCTCAAGGCCCGGAAGCGCACCCGGCTGCTGTAGGCGTTGAGGCGACTTCGCCTCCTGTTTCACCCCAGACGTTTCTTCCCGGGGCTCCCTGTCGTTTCTACAGGGGCCCCGGGTTCGTTTTGCGGGGTTTGCTGGCACCTGCGGGTGTTGGAGTGTCGCGGTCTGGACGAAGGCGCGCCCCGGGTATGAGGCGCGCGGGTTGCAAGTCCACCCCGGGCCGCCCCATTTCCGGGGCGACAGGCGGGGATGGCGATGGGCTGCAAGCGCTGCGTGGGCGAACACCGGGACGGGGAGGCGTGCCCCGTCGCTGTCCGGCCTCCGGTTCCGGGGGATTCGCTGGAGGGCCAGCGGCACGGGCCGCTGCTCTTGAAGCGCCGGCTGGAAGTGGGGGCGGTGGCGTCGGTGTACCTGGCGGAGTACGTGCCCACGGGGCACCGCTTCGCGGTGAAGGTGCTGCACGCGCACCTGGCGGCGCGTCCCGCCGTGCGCGCCCGGTTCATCGCGGAGGCGCTGGCGCAGCGCAACGTCGTGCACCGCCACGTGGCGCGCGTGCTGGACGTGCGCCCCGGTCCCCAGGGCCTGCCCTGCGTGTTGATGGAGGCGCCGGAGGGTGAGTCGCTGAGCGCGCTGCCCCTGCCGCTGTCTCCGGCGGAGGTGGGTGAGGTGTTGGACCAGGCGCTCGCGGGGCTGGAGGCGGCGCACGCGCGCGGGCTGGTGCACGGGGACCTCACGCTGGATTCGATGTTCGTCACGCGCGACGCGAAGGGCGAGCGGCGCGTGCGGGTGCGCGACTTCGGCGCGGGCGTGGTGCGCGAGGCGGCGCTGTCCCAGCAGGAGCGCGCGCAGGGCGTGGCGGTGGGCTCGCCCACGTTCATGGCGCCCGAGCAGTGCGCCGGCATGAACCCGAGCCCTCGCGCGGACGTGCACGCGATGGGCGTGGCGGGCTACCTGCTGGTGACGGGGCGGCTGCCGTTCGGGCTGGGGCGCTCCGCGGACGTGACGCTGTTTGCGCCGCATGCCCTCAACGCGAGCGTGCCGCCCGCGCTGTCCACCGTGCTGATGCGCGCGCTGGCCGCGAAGCCGGAGGAGCGGTTCGACAGCGCGTGGGCCTTCCGCGTCGCGCTCGCGGAGGCGCTGGGCCTGAAGGCGCCGGTGCGGGACGCGTCCGCGGATGCGCACGAGGTGGCTGTCGACGTGGAGGTGGAGGAGCGCGACGCGGACGACTTCGACATCGTGGAGGACGTGCCGGAGTGGGGCATGACGGCCACGTCCATGGAGGCCGCGGCCCAGCGCGCGGCGGATGGCGCGTCTTCCGACGGGACCATGCGCGCGGACGTGGCCGCGTTCTGGGCCTCCGCCGTGGCGATGCTGGGGACCGCCGAGCCGGAGCTCTCCGCAGGCCCGCAGGCGCCGGCCAGGACGATGAAGCTGGGCGTCGTGGACGTGAACACCCTCCAGGGCCCGGCCACGTCCACGCTGGGCGCGGCGGCCATCCCGTTCATGACCCTGGCGCCCTCGCTGGAGCCCGCGTCCATTCCGTCGCCTCCGCCCATTCCGCTGGTGGACGTCATCGAGGACGCCGCGCCCATCCCGCTGGTGAACCCCGTGCCGCCGCTGGAGGCCTCCGCGCCCCGCACGGACGCGCCCGCGGACCTGCGCGTGCGCCTGGGCCTGACGCCGGGGGAGGTCCTCCAGCCCGTCTCCGTGAGCGACGTCGCCCCCGAGGGCCTCTTCGCCGAGTGCCAGGGCTCACTGCCCCCGCTCGCCGCGCGGCTGACGGTGGAGGTGTCCTTCCGGGGCGAGACGGCCCTGGGCGCCTGCGACGTCGTCCGCCACGTCACCTTCGACGAGGCGCGCACCTGGAACGTGCCCGCGGGCGTCTTCGTCCACTTCTCCGACGAGTTCCCCGCCCTGGGCCGGCTGCTATCGCGCGTCCTGATGGAGGCCGCGGAGCCCGCGCCCGACGCGGAGCTGGCCCGCATGCTGTCCCGCGCGGAGGCCGTCGCCAAGGACCCCTACACGCTCTTGGGCGCGAAGCAGGACGCGAACTTCGGTGACATCCACCGCCGCGCCCAGGCCGCCCTGCGCCGCCTGGCCGCCTTCCAGAGCCGCCCGCTGCCCACCGCGCAGCGCCAGGCCCTGGACGCCCTGCGGGTGCGGGTGCTGGCCGCGCAGCGGATGCTCGGCGACCCGCTTTCACGTGTTGGCTACGACGCCACCCGGGGCAACCTGGGGGGCCTTGCCCGCTGCGTGGCCGCCGGGGTGCCGGAGCCCACCCTGGAGGCCCTGCGCAGCGCGTTCCTCGCCGCCCGGCCGGAGGTGGAGCGCAAGGCCCGCGCCCTCTTCACCCAGGGGCACGCGTTGGAGGTCCAACGGGCGGTCCCGGCCGCGCTGGAGCGCTACGCGGAGGCGCTCAAGCTGGACCCGCTGAACACGTCCTGGCTGAAGCACTACCAGTCCCTGCGGCGGCAGGTTCCGGCCCAGTCCGCTGGGGCCATGGCCTGATGGGGGCCATCAGCCTCCCCTGGGGGTAGGTTCCGCCCTCCCACGGGGGCCAGGCGTTCAACAGTCAGCCGGGCTCGTTCGGGCGTGTGCAGCCCCCGGGCCCGCTCGTGTAGTGTCCCACGCCTTCCGTTACGCCCTCCCGGTTCCTGTCGAGGGTGGGGACACTGCCATGAACGCGCACATCTTCCGCGAGTACGACATCCGAGGTCTGGTGGACAAGGACCTCACCATCGAGGTGGTGGAGCTCCTGGGCCTGGGCCTGGGCACCATGATCCGCCGCAAGGGCGGCACCTCCATCGTGGTGGGCCGCGACTGCCGCGAGTCCTCCACGCGCTTCCGCGACGCGCTCGCGAAGGGCCTCACCGCCACCGGCCTGGACGTCTACGACGTGGGCGTGGTGCCGACGCCGCTGACCTACTTCGCGGCGAACACGCTGCCCGTGGACGGCCTGGCGATGATCACCGGCAGCCACAACCCGAAGGAGTTCAACGGCTTCAAGATTGGCGCCGGCAAGACGACCTTCCACGGCCCCGAAATCAAGGAGCTGCGCCGCCTCATCGAGGCGAAGGACTTCGCGACCTCCAGCAAGCCCGGCAAGGTCACGCCCTACGACATCATCACGCCCTACAACCACTTCATCCGCCAGACGGTGAAGGTGGGCCGCAAGGGGATGAAGATCGTCATCGACGCGGGCAACGGCACGGGCGGCGCCATCGCGGTGCCCCTGTTCGAGAGCATGGGCTTCGACGTGGTGCCCCTGTTCTGCGAGATGGACGCGGACTTCCCCAACCACCACCCGGACCCCACGGTGGTGGAGAACCTCCAGGACCTCATCAAGAAGGTGAAGGAGGTCAAGGCGGAGGTGGGCATCGCCTACGACGGCGACAGCGACCGCATCGGCGTCATCGACAACGAGGGCAACGTGCTCTGGGGTGACCAGCTGATGGTGCTCTTCAGCCGCTACGTGCTGAAGGAGTCCCCGGGCGCCGCCATCATCGGCGAGGTGAAGTGCAGCTACACGATGTACGACGACATCGCGAAGCACGGCGGCCGGCCCATCATGTGGAAGGCCGGGCACTCGCTCATCAAGTCGAAGATGAAGGAGGAGCACGCGGAGCTGGCCGGCGAGATGAGCGGCCACATCTTCTTCAAGCACCGCTACTTCGGCTTCGACGACGCGGTGTACGCGTCCGCGCGCCTGCTGGAGATCCTCACGCAGGAGAAGCAGTCCATGTCGCAGCTGCTCGCCGACGTGCCGAAGACCTTCGCCAGCCCCGAGCTGCGCTTCGACACGACGGAGGAGAAGAAGTTCGCGATGGTGAAGCGCGCCACGGAGATCCTGCGCGACGCGGGCCACAAGGTGGTGGACGTGGACGGCGTGCGCGTGACGTTCCCGGACGGCTGGGGGCTCATCCGCGCGTCGAACACGCAGCCCATCCTGGTGCTGCGCTACGAGGCCAGCACGGAGGCCCGCGTGAAGGAGATCCAGGCGCTCATCGAGAAGACGGTCGCCCAGGCGCAGAAGGAAGTCGGCGCCTGAGCCGCTGTCGCTCCACGCGAAGCACACGCACGTAAGGGAGGGAGCATGCCGACGCTGGGAATCGACCTGGGCGGAACGTTCGCCCGGGCCGCGGTGGTGGACGGGAAGGGTGAAATCCTCGCGAGCGCCAAGGTCGCGGTGCAGGACCGCAAGCCGCAGGGCGTGGTGGAGACCATCGCGCAGGCGGCGGAAGAGGCGGTGAAGAAGTCCGGGGTGAAGGTGGACGGCTGCGGCGTGGGCGCGGCGGGGCAGATCCACAAGGACACGGGCGTCATCTCCGTGGCGCCCAACCTGGGCTGGCGGGACGTGCCGCTGGCGGCGATGTTGACGAAGCGGCTGGGCTTCGGCGTGAAGGTGGTGAACGACCTGTCCGCGGCGGCGTGGGGCGAGCTGCACGCGGGCGCGGGGCGCGGGGCCCAGGACATCCTCGTGGTGTTCGTGGGCTCCGGCGTGGGCAGCGCCATCATCGCGGACGGGCGCCTGGTGCAGGGCGGCGGCGGCGTGGCGGGCGAGCTGGGCCACATCAAGGTGGTGCCCGGCGGCCGGCTGTGCGGCTGCGGTGAGCACGGCTGCCTGGAGGCGTACGCGGGCGGCCACAACCTCATCGCGCAGACGAAGGAGCTCCTGGCGTCCGGCGGCTCGCCCGTGCTGGAGCAGCTGACCAGCGGCGACCCGTACACCATCACCCCGGTGACGCTGGAGACGGCGGCGGAGGCGGGGGACGTGAAGGCGAAGGAGATCCACTCCCGCGCGGCGCAGTTCCTGGCGGTCGCGGTGGCCAACTACGTGACGGTGCTCAACCCGTCGCGCCTGGTGCTGGGCGGCGGCGTGCTGACGCACTGCCCGGGCCTGAAGCGGCTGGTGCTGGACGGCGTGCAGCAGTGGGCCTCCCGCGTGTCGCGCGAGGGCCTGCTCATCGCCGACGCGGAGCTGGGCGACGACAGCGGCATCATCGGCGCGGCGCTGCTGGTGAAGTGAAGCACCCGGCGCGGGGAGGAGACTCCCCGCGCCCCAAGTGGATTACGGGGCGAACACGAGCTTCGCGATGCGCCCCTCTTCCCCCACGGCCCAGGCGGTGTCCCGTGCGCGAGGCGGCGTGGACACGGCATGGAAGCCGGTGGAGTCCAGCGGCTCCCACGTCCTGCCCGCGTCCTTCGACACGTCCGAGCCCGTGGGCCCTACCGCGACGAGCCACATCTTCCGCTCGCGCGTGAGCGGGGCCACGCAGGAGCGGTAACCTCCGGGCGCCTTCTGGGGCACGGTCCACTTGCGCTTGGCCCCGTCCAGCGTGAGCGCCGCGTTGCCGGTGGCCACCTCCGGCTGCTTGTAGTTGCCGCCCACGGCGATGCCGGCCAGGGGGCTCCAGAAGTAGAGCGAGAACACGCCCGCGCCTTCCCCCGTGGCCAGCGGCGTGGGCGCGATGCCCCACGTCCTGCCCCGGTCCGCGGAGTGGAGCACGCGCGCGATGGAGCCTCCCAGTCCGAACCAGACATCGGATTTGCCATGCACGGCGATGCTCGTGCCGCTGGCGGCGAAGCCGGCCTCCCCCGCGAGCGCCGCCGGCAGCGCTCCTTGAGGCACGGGCTTCCACGTCGCGCCGCCGTCCTCCGTGGTGATGACGACGAAGTGGCCGTCCACCGGGTCGCTGAAGGCGACGCCGTGCTGTTCGTCCCAGAAGGCCATGCCGTTGAAGAAGGCCCCGGGCATGGCGTTGGTGAACTGGAGCGTCCAGTGCGCGCCGCCGTCCGTCGTCTTGTAGATGCGCGACTTGTCACCCGCGCCAATGGACAGCACGTAGGCGGTGCGGTCGCTGAAGGCATCCACGTCGCGGAAGTCCAACGCCTCGGAGTCCGGCACGGGCGCGCGCGTCCACGTCTTGCCGCCGTCCGTGGTGCGCACGACGGTGCCCTTGTCGCCGCTGGCCCACGCCACGCGGGTGTCCACCGCGCTCACGCCGCGCAGCCGCACCGTCGTCCCGCTCGCCTGCGGCTCCCACTTCATGCCCGCGCTCCCCAGGGCCAGCCACGTCGCCAGCCACACCGCTCCCGTCGTCATGTCCGGTGCCTCCCGCGTGTTCGTCCACGCGAGGGGAACGCTAGCCGAGGTCAGCGCCGCTCGGCGGGGTTCGCGGCGTCGGGCAGCGAGGTGTCCTCGGGGACGAAGTCGATGCGGCACTTGTCCAGGAGCGGGCCGCAGGCGCGGTCCAGGTCGCCGCGCGTGTCACAGCCCGGGCGCTCCTCGCAGGTGTCCGGCAGGAAGGCCCAGACGAACTGGAGCACGTTGCCGCCCCGGCCCTCCGGCAGCGCGGCGAGGAAGTCCTGCTTGTGCTCCTGGAACAGGCGCGCCAGGTGCACGGTCTTGTCCTCCAGCTTCACGTGCCTCGCGTCGCCCATGTACCGGCGGCTGGCGTCGTTGAGCTGCGCGTCCAGGAACTCCGGCTGGTAGGGCGCGCCGTCCAGCCGGGGGCCCCCGCGCGTCCCCCGGAAGAGGGCGAAGTGCACGCGCGGGTCGGCGTACTCGCCCAGCAGGATGCGCTGCTCCAGGGCGTACAACGTCAGCCGCTCGCCGCCGACCGGCCACGCGCGGGTCCAATAGAAGCCTCCGAACCAGGACGCGCCCACGCCCTCCGGGTAGCGCTCCACCAGCTGCATCAGCACCAGCGCGTTGTACGCGTTGATCCAATACGCCAGCCCGTCCTGGGATGAAGGGAAGCGCTCCGGCTGCCGGTGCGGCGACACCGACGCCAGCGACGCGACGAAGCGCTCCAGCGCCGGGCGGTCGCGCTTCAGGCCCTCGAAGTCCAGGTCTCCGCTGGGGCGCACGTGGTTCAGCGCCTGCGCGTAGTCCGTGTAGCCAAAGGGTCCCGCTTCCGGGGGCACCGGCGCCGGCAGGGCTCCCCCCACGTACAGCCCCGCGCCCACGGCGAGTGCCACCAGCACGGCCAGGGCCGCCACGGCGGACCAGCGCGCGCTGCGACGGGAGGGAAGGGGCGCGTTCACGGCCGGGCAGTCTATGCCACCCGCCTGGGTCCTCCACGACAGACCGCTATACTGCGCGTGCCATGGAGCCTACCCCCGACGTTGTCAGGCATTTCCATCCGGTACTCCCCTCCCGTCAGCTGCGCCGCCAGCCCGTCCGCGTGGAGCTGGCGGGCCACGCCTACGCGCTCTTCCGGGATGCGTCCGGCAAGGCCGCGGCGCTGTCGGACGCGTGTCCGCACCGCTTCGCGCCGCTGTCGAAGGGCACCGTGACGAAGGAGGGACAGCTCCAGTGCCCGTACCACGGCTGGCGCTTCGACGCGCAGGGCCACGGCGTCAATCCCAGCCAGCCGGAGCTGCGCCACTGCGAGGCGAAGAGCTTCCAGGTGGTGGAGCGCCACGGCTACCTCTGGCTCGCGCACGCGAGCACGCCCGAGTCCGCCCTGCCGGAGCTCTCCGGCGAGGACTACGTCTTCGGTGGGACGTTCTCCACGCTGTTCCAGGCGCCGCTGCACGTGGCGCTCGACAACTTCAGCGAGGACGAGCACACGCCCTTCGTCCACACCCGGCTGGGGTGGAGCGGCCAGCATGCGGGGGAGGTGCAGTTCGAGGCGCACAACCACGAGGACCACACGGAGGTGCACTACCGCGCCCCTCAGCGGCCCGCGCCCATCATGCGCCTGCTCACCGTGGGCAAGGGCGACATCTTCCACAACGACTGGGTGACGCGCTTCGACCCGGTGCGCAGCGTCTACACCGTGAGCTGGAGGACGCCCTCGGGGGCGCCGCGTCCGTTCACCACGCAGGCGCACATCTTCTTCGTGCCGGAGACAGCGCGCACCACGCGCCTGCACGTCTTCTCCTTCCTGCGCACGTCGGTGCCCGCGCTGCGGCCCTTCCTGCCCGTGGCGGCGAAGGCCGCGCTGGGCCTCACCTGGTGGGAGGTGCGCGACGACGCGCGCTTCATCCCCACCGTGGCGGACACGCCCTACAGCCACAAGGGCATGCGGCTGGACAAGTACGACAAGCCGCTCGTGCACCAGCGCAAGCTCATGGAGCGCATCTACTACGCGCACCCGGCGCACGAGCCCGCCGGGCCCGCGCTGCCGCACGTTCGCGACGCCACGGGGAGCTGAGCGGCGGGGACGCCGTCAGTGCATGGACGGCGCGGGTTCCTCGTAGCTGGGAATGGCTTCTCCGGCGCGCGCCTCGTAGGCGTTGCAGCCGCTGTCACCGGAGACCACGAGCGCGAACTGCTTGAGCTCCGGCTGGTTGCAGCTCTGCGTCGCGTCGTCGCTCGGCTCGTCGCTGTTGCCCGCGAAGAAACGGCAGTTCTTGCAGTTGCCCCAGGATGCATCCGCCATGGTTCCCTCCTCGTGGAAATGGGTCCTAGGAGGAGGGTGGGGTCGCTGCTGGACCCCCACAACGAAGCACCTGCTTCCCGCCCGGGAGGGCAGGGGACCCGGCGCCCTCAAGCAGGCGCCGGGAATCACACCTCACCCGCGCCTTACTGCTGGGGCGCGGGCTGCTGCGGAGCCGGCTGCTCCTGGGCGGGCTGCTGCTGCTGGGGCGCGCCCGCGCCGGGCTGGGCGCCCAGGGCGGCCGCGTCCCGCTTCACGGAGCCAGACTCGAAGGAGCCCAGCGAGTTGAGCAGGCGCAGCGCGGCGAGCGATGCCTGCAGGCGCTCGGACACGAAGCCCACTTCCGCGTTGGTGAGCGCGGTGTTGGCGTCCGCGACCTCCAGGTAGGTGGCGACGCCCGCCTTGAAGCTCACGTCCGTCAGGCGGTTGGACTCGCGCGCCAGCTCCAGGGCCTCCTCGGCCTTGGAGCGGTTGGCCAGCGCGTTCTCCAGGTCCAGCTTGGAGCGGCGGACCTCTTCCTTCACGCGGGCCTGCGCCAGCGACTGGGTGACGGTGGCCTCGCGCACGCGCGACGACGCCTCGGAGAGGTTCGCCTCACGCAGGCCGCCGTCGAACAGCGTCCAGCTGGCGCCGAAGGTGATGGCCCAGGTCTCGTTCTGACCGGTGAAGCCCGCCGCGTTCGCGATGCGGTAGGCGCCCGTGACGCCCAGCGTGGGCAGGTAGCTCAGGATGACGCCCGTCTTGTTGATGCGGCTGAGCTTCAGGCCCACTTCCGCGGCCTGCACGTCCGAGCGCTCCTGGATGGCCTGGTTGACCAGGTCGTCCGGCGACGCCTGCGCGGGCACCGTCGGCTCCGGCGGCGGGGCCAGGTCGAAGTCCGGCTCGCGCTGGATGAGCGTGCCCAGCGCCAGCTTCAGGCCCGCGAGCGCGTTCTTCGCGCGCACCAGGTCCTGCTCCGCGCGCGAGCGGTCCAGCTGGGCGCGAAGCAGCGCCACGCGCGTCACCGTGCCCGCGTCGAACCGGGCCTGGGTGTCCTTCTCCCGCGCCTGGTTCAGCTCCAGCAGGCGCTCCTGCGCGCGCAGCGCTTCCTGCTGCGCCGCGGCGCCGTAGTACGCCTGCGCCACGCCGAAGAGCACCTGCCGGCGCGCCGTCTGCGTGTTGAGCTCCGCCAGCCGCACGGCCTTGTAGGAGGCCGCGATGCCCGCCCACAGCTGCGGCGCGATGATGGCCTGGCGGATCTCCGCCTGCGCGCCCTGCTGGATGAGCGGCTGGATGGTGATGTCCACCGGCGCGATGGGGCCCGCGGGGATGATGGCCGCCACGTTGTTGCGCGTGATGGACGCGCCCACGCTGATGTTGGGCAGGTAGCCCGCCCACGCCCGGCGCGTCGCGAGCGATGCCTGCTCGAAGCGCTCCTGGGCAATCTTCAAATCGAGGTTCTGCTGGCGGGCCGACTCCAGGGCCTCATCCAGCGTCAGTACGGGCGCCGCGGCCAGGGCGGCCGACAGGGACAGCGCCAGAAAGGTACTCATACCGCTCGACCTCCTCACCGACCCGCGGGAGCGCGAGGCGGATCCGTCCAATGGACGACTGCGTTGCGTCCTCTACCCGACCTGCGAGCGGCGTTGAAGTAATCCGCACTGTCGGATGTTGGAATATGCGGAATGTAGTAGCGGTCAATGGTTGAGGGTGTCAATTGTTTATGTGTGCACGATGAATTAACGTAAATTCACTATGAACGCTTTCAACGACGGTCCCAGCGAGCAGGTGACGTGCCGGCCGGCGGCCACCCAGGGTCTGGCGGAGGGGGCGGGCGGGCTGCCCGAGCAGGCGTGGACGCTCCTCTTCGAGCTCTTGCACACGCACATGCGCAACTTCCCCGCGCTGGCGGCGGAGTTCGATTTGTCTCCCGTGCAGGCGCACGTGCTGAGGCAGCTGGGCGAGGGTGCGCTCGCGATGAGCACGCTCGCGCACTACCTGTCGTGTGACGCGTCCAACGTGACGGGGCTGGTGGACCGGCTGGAGGCGCGCGGGCTGGTGGAGCGCAAGAGCAGCGAGCAGGACCGCCGCGTGAAGATGCTGGTGCTGACGGAGGCGGGCGCGGAGCTGCGCGGCCGGCTGATGGCGCGGCTGAGCGCGCCGCCGCCCCTCATCGCCGCGATGCCGGATGAAGACCTGGCCGCGCTGCGCGACATCATGCGCCGCGCGCTCAAGACGCAGTAGCGCGCGGACCCCTTCAGTCCAGCAGGAAGGTGTACGAGTACTTCATCTCCGTGGCCACCGGCTCACCGCCCTTGATGGCGGGCTTGAAGCGGAAGCGGCGGATGGCGTCGCGCGCGGCCTCGTTGAGGCCGTAGCCGGGCCCGGAGATGACCTTCACGCTGCTCACCTTGCCCTCCGCGTCGATGGCGATGGACAGCGTGACGGTGCCCTCGATGCCCGCGCGGCGCGCTTCATCCGGGTAGGGAATCTTCACCTCGGACGCGACGGACGGCTCCGAGTCCACCTGGTACACCGGCACGTACTTCGGCGCGGAGTAGCCCTTCACGTCCTGGGGCGCCTTCGCGGGGCCGTTGGCCTTGCCGTAGGCGGTGTTGCCCACGGGCGCGGCGAAGGAGCCCTGTCTCTTATACGCATCTCCGAGCCCACGAGACCGGAG
>NZ_RAWL01000790.1:0-1459 GCF_003668885.1 Corallococcus sp. AB049A
GCCCACCCAAGCCGCAGACGCTGCCGAGTGCCGTCTGGATCAACAACCCCGCCCGGTTGGCCAACTCACTGGAGGTTGCGCAGTAATCTCACGAACTCGCTGTCTCACTCACGTTGACAGGTTCCGCGACGAGGTCGCAGTAGCGGTCCCACTCGTCCTGCGCGGGCCGCAGTGCGTTGTGCGCGATGACCAGCACATTGCCCACCATGGCCACGCCCAGCGTGCGGCCCTTGAAGGTGCCCACGACATCCGGTGCGTCGAGCGCCGCCGGGCCTCCGTGCTCGGAAGAAGCAGTCATTGGGGACATGCTCTCCCGGGAGAGCAACTGCCGCAACCCACTGTGCTCCCGGTAAGCCGCGGGGTGTGCACGGAAAGATTGTCCTGCCGGCGTCAATCCGCCTCCGGCCGAGTTCACAGCGAAAGCGCGAGTGCTACGGTTGGTTGCCAACAACCGTGACGGCCTGGAACACCCAGCGCTTTGCCTCTCACGGAGCTTTCGTCTCCCTCATTGCCTGTATCTACCTGGGCGTGGTCGGGGGGTAGCGGCAAGGTGCGGACGTACACACTCAAGCTCGACAACGGCCTGAACGCGTATGTCCTGCCCATCAGAGGAACAAGCGCGTGAGCCTGCTCAAGGCCATTGACTGTGACGCGATGAATCAGGACAAGGACACGCTCCTCGCGGGTTTGGAACTCTAGCAGGCTGTCGAGAAACCCTTGCGTATGATGGGGCATGCACTCTCCCAGATGGCTCCTCCTGGCGGCGCTGGCATTCGCTTGCGTCGCCTCAGCGGCCAGCCCCACTCGCACCTTCCAGACCCGGACCCTCGAGGGCTGGACGGTTCGCATCGATGACCGCCTGCTGACGCCGGCGAACAAGGCCGTGACGAACAAGGCCCTGGTGCTCCTGGCGGCGCAGCTCAAGGAGGTCGTCCAGCTCATCCCCGCGGGCCCCGTGGCTCAGCTGCGCAAGGTGACGCTGTGGCTGTCGCCGCCCTATCCCAACGAGGAGCCGAGGGCCTCGTACCATGCCGGTGAACAGTGGATGCTCCAGCACGGCCGCATCCCGGCGATGCTGAAGGGCATCGAGTTCGCGAACGTCTCCATCTTCGAAAGGGAGACCCAGCGGATGCCCCTGTTCGTGCTCCACGAGCTCAGCCACGCCTATCACGACCGGGTGCTCGGCTGGGACCACCCCGGCCTCGCGGCGCTCTATGCGCGCGCGGTGGCAAGCCGGAGCTACGACTGCGTGGAGCGCTCGCGCGGGCCCAAGCGGCCCATCACGTTCGAGCCGGCCTATGCCATGACCGAGCAGACGGAGTACTTCGCGGAGACCTCGGAGGCGCTCTTCGGCCGCAACGACTTCTTTCCCTTCACCCGCGAAGAGCTGGGCACGCACGACCCGGACATGCTCGCGCTGCTCCAGCAGGTGTGGCAGCTGCCCGCGCCCCCGCTACCC
>NZ_RAWL01000791.1:0-1411 GCF_003668885.1 Corallococcus sp. AB049A
GGGCATTGGCGGGGTGGGGCTGGCGAACATCGCGAGCGTGGCGGCGACGGGCGCGCACGGCGCGGCGGTGGTGTCCGACGCCCTGCTTGCCCAGGACATCGCCGAGCGCGTGCGGCAGCTTGCGGCCGCGTTTGACAGCGCGCGGGGGACTGGCCTCTAACCGGAGGGAGCACCCCACCATGATCCATCCGCCCTCCTCGCGTCACCACGGGACGACGCCGCGCCGTCCCAACATCGGCCTCAGCCCGGACTGGGCCCAGCCGGCCGACTCCGCCTTTCCCCGCTACGAATTGAAGGTGCCCTACGCGGAGGCTGTCTTTCGCGCGGGGGGCCTGCCCTTCGTGCTGCCGTACACCGACGACCCGTCCTGCGTGGACGCCTACCTGGAGCGGGTGTCCGGGCTGGTGGTGACGGGCGGCGCGTTCGACATCCCCCCGTCCGCGTACGGCGAGGAGGCCCGCGAGGGCATGGGCCCGCTGAAGGAGGGCCGCACGGCCTTCGAGGCGCAGCTGATCCGGGGTGCGCTCAAGCGCAACCTGCCGGTGCTGGGCGTGTGCGGCGGCATGCAGCTCTTGGCCGTGGTGCTGGGCGGCACGCTGTTCCAGGACATCCTGCGCGAGGTGCCGGGCGCGCGCGACCACGAGCAGAAGCACGACCGCACCCAGCCGCAGCACCCGGTGGAGGTGAAGAACGGCACGCTGCTGGCGGAGGCCGTGGGGCACGGGCAGCTGATGGTGAACTCCACGCACCACCAGGCGGTGAACAAGCCGGGCACGGACGTGGCGGTGAGCGCGGTGTCGCCGGACGGCGTGGTGGAGGCCATCGAGTCCACCGCGCACGCGTTCGCGCTGGGCGTGCAGTGGCACCCGGAGCTGATGCTGGGGACCATCCCGGTGCACCTGGGCGTCTACAAGTCGCTGGTGCAGAAGGCGCGCGAGCACCGCCGGTGAGGCCGCGCGTCCTGCTTCTGGCGGGACTGGAGCCCACGGGCCGGGCGGGGCTGCTCGCGGACGTGGCCGCGGTGCGCGCGCGCGGCGGCGACGCGGTGGCGGTGCCCACGGCCCAGACGGCGCAGGGCTCGCATACCTTCGCGGTGGTGCCGGCCTCCCCGCGCATGCTGGCCGCGCAGGTGACGGCCGCGCGCGAGTGGGGTCCCCTGCACGCGGTGAAGTGGGGCGTGGTGCCCGGGCCGTCGCAGCTGGCCACGGCGCGGGCGGCGCTCAAGGACGCGGACGCGTGGTGGGTGGTGGATCCGGTGGTGCGCTCGTCGCGGGGACAGGCGCTGTCCCGGCTGACGGCCCGGCACTACCTGGCGCTCGCGGGCCCGCGCGTGCTGGTGACGCCGAACCTGGAGGAGGCCGCGTGGCTGCTGGGCCGGCCCGCGCTGGGGACGGTGGAGGAAGCCCAGGAG
>NZ_RAWL01000792.1:0-1404 GCF_003668885.1 Corallococcus sp. AB049A
CTCCGACCCCGCCCACCTGGAGGACAACGTGAAGGCGGGCTTCGGACGGCTGCCGGACGAAAAGCTGCGCGCCCGGATGGTGAAGCTCCTCGAGTCCTGACTAGAGGTCCGCCAGCTCCGGAGACGGCGAGTAGCGCAGCTCGCCGCCCGGCTCCAGCACCAGCCCGGTGCCGGGCTCGCCGGCCTCGTCGTCGCGCCCCACCTCCAGCACGCCCTCCTCCGCGTCCCACTGGCCCAGGTAGTACTCGCCGCCGGCGGCCATGCACGCGCGCCCTTCCGACACCACCGTCTCCACCACTTCCTTCTTGTCGCTGGTGAGGCGGAAGAGCGTCCACGTCTTGCCGTCCTCGCGGAAGCCCTTCACCAGGTCCGCCAGCTCCTCGTCGCGAGGCGCGCCGCCCGCCTTCTCCTCGCGCGTCCACTGACGGGGCTCCTTCGCGGGCTGCGTCTTCTGCCACGCCCGCGCCAGCTCCAAGAGCTTCTGCTGGGCGGCGTCCTGGAGCGCGTGCATCGCGTCCGGCAGCTCGATCTCCTCCAGCGCCAAGAGTGCCGTCTCCAGCTGCAGCGCCTTCAGGCTCCACTCGTTCCACGCGGTCTTCAGCATCCCTTGTCGCTCCCGGCCGTCGCGCCTCGTTCCAAAGGAAGAAACAAGCGAGCGGGCCCGGCACGCCCCCTATCACACGCCCGGCTGCCGGGGTGCCGACCCGGCGGTGCGGACGATGTTCGCCGTCTGACCGCTGCCTACCTTCAACCCCCAAGGGAGGCGAGCACATGACGACGACGACGAAGAGTCCGCAGGACGTGGTGGAGCACCTGGGCAAGCTCATCCACGGCATCAAGGTCGCGATGATGACGACCGTGGACACCGACGGCAGCCTGCGCAGCCGGCCGATGTGGACCTACGACAAGGACTTTGACGGAGAGCTGTGGTTCTTCACCAACGACCACACCCACAAGGTGGACGAGGTGCAGAAGGACCACCATGTCAGCCTCGCCTACTCCGACCCCTCGAAGGACCGGTACGTGTCCGTCAGCGGCCGCTGCACGCTGATCCGCGACAAGGCCAAGGCCAGGGAGCTGTGGAACCCGTCCCTCAAGGCCTGGTTCCCCCAGGGGCTGGATGATCCGAACCTGGCCCTGCTGCGCGTCTCCGTCGAGAAGGCCGAGTACTGGGACACACCCAACAGCAAGATGGTCCAGCTGGTCGGGTTCGTGAAAGCCGTCCTCACCGGCGACAAGTACCACCCGGGCGACAACCAGAAGCTCGACCGGGGCGCCCCCCGCCACAACTGACCGGGGTCCCGAACGGGGCCGCCGGAGGCCCGGCGGCTCCCACGCTCTCAAACGCTGACACGTGTGTCATGGGGTGTGTGAAAGCAGGACAGCCGCAGAACCGTCCCACCC
>NZ_RAWL01000793.1:0-1332 GCF_003668885.1 Corallococcus sp. AB049A
ACACACCTATTAAGTCGTCGGCAGCGTCAGATTGTATAAGAGACAGGTGGATGCCGCTGTGCGGACCGCTGTGGGGGCCGGAGCCCACCGCGTTGAGGCCGGTGCGGGTGGTGAAGACGCCGCTGACGCCGGACGCGGACGCGGCGGTGCGCATGCCCTGGAGCACGGCGTCCATGGACGCGTAGCGGTCCACGGGGCGCTTGGCCAGGCACTTCATCACCAGCGCCTCCACCTCCGCGGGCACGTTGTGGTCCGGCCACACGGTGTGGAAGGGGGGCGGCGGGTCGTTGATGTGCTTGACGATGACGTCGATGCTCTGCGCCGCCTGGAAGGGCGGCCGGCCCATCAGCACCTGGTAGAGCACCACGCCCAGGCTGTACACGTCGCTGCGCGGATCCGCGATGTTGCGCGCCTGCTCCGGCGCCATGTACTGCGGCGAGCCCAGGATGACGCCCGCCTGCGTGAGGGTGGTGTCCTCCTTCATGGCGGCGTCCCCCACGAAGGACTTCACCAGGCCGAAGTCCAGGACCTTGACCACGTCGTGGTCCGCCTCCTGGTTGAGGATCATCACGTTGGCGGGCTTGAGGTCGCGGTGGATGAGACCGACCTTGTGCGCCTCGCGCAGCGAGCGGGCCACCTGCTGCCCGATGGTGAGCGCGCGCTCCCACGGCAGCGGCCCTTCCTGGGTGAGCAGCTGCGACAGCGTCAGCCCCTCCAGGTACTCCATCGCGATGTAGTAGATGCCGTCTTCCGTCTTGCCGTAGTCGATGACGGTGACGGTGTTCGGATGGCGCAGCTTCGCGGTGACGCTGGCCTCCAGGAAGAAGCGCTTCTGGAAGCCCGGGTCCTTGCCCTCGCCGCTGTACTGCGGGTTGAGGACCTTGAGCGCCACCAGCCGGTCCAACGGGGCCTGCATGGCCTTGTAGACGCGGCCCATGCCTCCGGCGCCAAGCGTCTCCAGGATGCGGAAGCGCTCGTTGAGGATCCGCCCGAGCAGGGGATCCGGCACGTCGGCGGGCGCGCCCTGGCGGCGGGCGTCGCTTTCGATCATGTGTTCCCCCAAGGCTTGGAGAAGGACCGCATACGTCGTTTCGGACCCGGCGGAGCCTAGCACCGCCTTCGGAAACCGCCCAAGAGACGTGCCGCTATCATCGCCGCCCGCCGGCCCCGGGTTTCCGGCCCGCGCCGCGCGCTCGCCCTCCCGCACTTCCCGTGCTGCCACGTCCCCCGGTGGGGGCGGAAAACGAGGAAATCAGCGTCCGTTGCCGCACAGTTCGCGGAGGGTGGTGCGTCGCGTCATCCCGGGTGCCCGGGGCGTGGGCGGGTTAGGGT
>NZ_RAWL01000794.1:0-1331 GCF_003668885.1 Corallococcus sp. AB049A
GCGCTATGGCCTGCCCGTGGAGGACGTGCGCGAGCTGGTGCGCGCCGCGCGCCTCACGCCCCTGCCCCAGGCGCCCGACGTGGTGGAGGGACTGCTCAACCTGCGCGGGGACCTCTTGCCCGTGCTGGACCTGCGCCGCCGCTTCCGCCACCCCGCTCGCGCCCTGTCCCCCATGGACCACTTCATCGTCGCGTCCGCCGGTGGCCGGCGCGTGGCGATGCGCGTGGACCGGGCCGAAGGGCTGCACGCCGTCACCGCCGCGGAGTGGGACCCGTCCCCCCGGGAGCTGCCGGGCGTGGGCTTCGTGGCCGGAGCCGCGAAGCTTCCGGACGGGCTGGTGCTCGTGCACGACCTGCGCGCGTTCCTCTCCGAGGCGGAGGCGCTGCAACTCGACACCGCGCTCGGAGCCCTTCCGGAGCCCGCTTGATTGGCGGCGTCCTCCCCCGGGGTTTCAAGGAGGTGCTCGCCCTGGTGGAGGAGCGC
This sequence comes from Corallococcus sp. AB049A, assembly GCF_003668885.1. Classification (NCBI taxonomy): domain Bacteria; kingdom Pseudomonadati; phylum Myxococcota; class Myxococcia; order Myxococcales; family Myxococcaceae; genus Corallococcus; species Corallococcus sp. AB049A. The sequence continues at coordinate 484 of NZ_RAWL01000794.1, forward strand.
GCGGGGCTCGCCGCGCCCAGCTGCCTGGCCGCCGCGATGGAAGGCATCCAGCGCGCCATGGCCCGCGCCAACCAGGAGGACGTGGACGCCTACCTGCGCGAGCTGTCCTACGACAACGCGCTGTTCGACGACCTGCTCACCGAGCTCACCATCGGGGAGACGTACTTCTTCCGCACCCACGAGCACTTCGACCACCTGCGCCGCGTGGTGCTGCCGGAGCTGCGCGAGCGCCGGGGACAGGAACACCTGCTGCGCGCGTGGAGCGCGGCGTGCTCGTCCGGCGAGGAGCCCTACTCCATCGCCGCGCTGCTGATGGCCGAGGGCTGGGAGGAGCGCATGTCCGTGCGCGCGACGGACGTGTCGCGCACGGCGCTGCAGCGCGCCCAGCAGGCCCGCTACACGGACTGGTCCCTGCGCGGTCCCTCCGCGGACCGCATGCGCCCCCACTTGAAGCAGGAGGGCCGCTTCTACTGGCTGTCCCCGGACGTGAAGCGCCACGTGCAGCTGGGCTACCTCAACCTGGCGCTGGAGACGTGGCCGTCCGCGGAGAGCGGCGTCTGGCAGCTGGACGTCATCTTCTGCCGCAACGTCCTCATCTACTTCAACCGCGCCACCATCGAGGGCGTGGCGCGCAGGCTCCATGCGTCGCTGGAGGACGGCGGGTATCTGTTCACGGGTCCGTCGGATCCGCCGCTCGCGGACTACGCGCCGCTGGAGCCCGTGCTCACGGAGTGGGGCGTGCTGTACCGCAAGCCCCCGGCCGGCTCGGGCGCGGGGCACTTCGTCCCGCTCCAACCGCTTCAGCCTCTGCCGCCGCTGCCCGCGACCGTTCCCGCTCCGCCCCTGCC
>NZ_RAWL01000795.1:0-1309 GCF_003668885.1 Corallococcus sp. AB049A
CCTCGGGAGAGGGGACGGGGGACCTTCCACGGTGGCGTCCGGCCGCCAGGCTTTCAAGCGGGACGTCATGGCCGGGATGGGAAGCGAACGGATGGGCCCATGGAGCGGCCCTCCGGGTAGCACGCCGGGAGGGCCCGGACAACCCGCGCCCCCTTAGAGCCGGGTCGCGTTGGAGGCCAGGAAGGCCTCCACCTGGGGAAAGATTTCGTCCGGCGCCTTGCGGCCCAGGATGAGGTCCGCGTGGCCGTAGTCCGCCGCGAAGCCGTGGCCGCGCCCGGCCACCAGCATCTTCACCGGGCCGCCCAGGTGCTCCTTCGCCCGGGCCACCGCCAGGGGGGGCGCGAGCAGGTCCCGGCTGCCGGCGATGAGCAGGAAGGGGATGCGCACCCCGGCCAGCGGCTCGCGGTAGTCGAAGCTGCCGTCGAACGTCGTGAACTGGCTGGTGGTGATCCACCGGGCGAACTGCCGGCCCACCCCGCCGGCCACGTCCGCCGGAACGTTGGCCAGGGCCCAGCGCACCACCTGCGGATCCATGTTGTCCGCCAGCATCATGTACCGGGTGAGCGGCCCCGGCGGCGCCCCGAAGAAGGCGATGCTGGTGACGCGCCGGGTGGGGATGACCTTGAGCTTGAGGACCGGCTCCACCCGCTGCACGAACGCTCGCAAGCCCGGCTGCACCGCGAAGGTGAAGGGCGCGCCCAGGGACACCGCCGCCTTCACCGGCGCCTGGGGGTTCCTGGCCAGGTGGGCGTAGAGCATCAGCCCGCCCTTGGAGTGGCCCACCCAGAGAACCTGTTGGGCACCCGTGGACATCACGGTGCGCAAAGCCGTTCTCACATCGTGTTCTGCCTGATCATCAAAATTCCAGTCCGCGCAGGCCCCCGCCAGGCCCCGGCCGCGCAGCTCGATGACCCAGGTCTCGAACCCCGCCCGCGCCAGGTAGCGCGCCAGGCTGTACTGCTCGTTGAAGTCCATGTGGAAGCGGTTGGCTCCCAGCCCGTGGCACAGGAGGACGGGCTCCGCGAACCGGCGCTCCCCTCGAGGGTGGTAGCGCCCCAGCGCGATGGCCGCTCCGTCGTCCGTGGGCACCCGGTACAGCTCGTCCGGCTTGAAGGTGAGGGTCAGCAACCCCTCCTTGCTCCGCTCCACCGCCTTGGTGAAGAGGTCCGCCATCCGGCTCAACCGGGGTGCCGTTGCCTGTCGTGATGTCACCCCTTCAGTCTACGCCCCCCGGCCGGCCATTGCCGGTGTGTCTCACGCGGACTTTCCCCGGACGGCAGGACAGTTGCAGGGGATGTGGGTCCATCGC
>NZ_RAWL01000796.1:0-1307 GCF_003668885.1 Corallococcus sp. AB049A
GCCCGCACCGGACTCGGAGGCCACCGGCCGGCGCGAGCGCTACGTGGCGCCTTCCCATCCGCTGGAGGAGCGGATCGCCTCCACGTGGGCCCGCGAGCTGGGGGCCGACCGGGTGGGCACGCAGGACCACTTGTTCAACGATCTGGGCGGCACGTCGCTGTCGGTGATGCGGCTCGCCTCGCGGCTCAAGGAGACGCTGGGCCGCGACGTGCCCGTGGTCTGGCTGTTCGAACACCCGACGGTGGAGTCGCTGGCCCAGCGGCTGGAGCAAGAGGCACGGTCTCCGGGAGCGCCCTCGCCCACCGCGACGGGCCACCGCCCTCGTGAGGCGTCGAAGGCCGGCACGTCCGGCTCCATCGCCATCATCGGCATGGCGGGACAGTTCCCCGGGGCTCGGACGGTGGAGGCGTTCTGGCGCAACCTGCGTGAAGGCGTGGAGTCCATCTCGCGCTTCACACCGGAGGAGCTGGAGCACCTGCCCTCGCTGCCGGAGGGGTTCGAGCTCTGGTACCACCCGTCGTTCGTTCCGGCCGGCGGCGTCCTGGACGACGTGGACGCGTTCGACCACGCGTTCTTCGACATGTCGCTGCGCGAGGCGCAGTTCACGGATCCGCAGCAGCGGCTGTTCCTCCAGACGGCCTGGGCCGCGCTGGAGGACGCGGGCATCAATCCGGACCGCTACCCCGGTGCCATCTCGCTGTACGCGGGCGCCGCGGCCTCCGGGTACGCGGAGGCCGTGCGGCAGGCCATGCCGCTGGACGCGGCGTCCTTCTTCGAGCTGAACGGCACCGCCACGCACGAGAGCCTGCCGACGAAGGCGTCCTTCAAGCTGGGGCTCACCGGTGAGAGCACGCTGCTCTACACCGCGTGCTCCACGGGCCTGGTCGCGGTGCACCTGGCCTGTCAGAGCCTGCGGGGCGGCCAGTCCGACGTGGCGCTCGCGGGAGCCACGCGGTTGTCGGTCCCGCAGCGCACGGGCTACGTGGCGCAGGAAGGGCTCATCTTCTCTCCGGATGGACACTGCCGTGCGTTCGACGCTCGGGCCCAGGGGACGCTGCCCGGCAATGGCGTGGGCGCGGTGGTGCTCAAGCGCCTGGAGGACGCCATCCGGGATGGGGATGACATCTATGCCGTCATCCGGGGCTCGGCGCTGAACAACGATGGCCGGAACAAGTCCGGCTTCACCGCGCCCAGCGTGCAGGGACAGGCGGCCGTGATTTCCCAGGCGCTGGCCAACGCGGGCGTGTCTCCGGAGGCCGTGGGCTACGTGGAGGCCCATGGCACCGCGACGCCGCTGGGGGATCCGA
>NZ_RAWL01000797.1:0-1282 GCF_003668885.1 Corallococcus sp. AB049A
GCCCACCCCCACGCCCGTGACGCCGCGCTGGAACGGCTCACCCCAGCGCGTGCCCGCTACCCCCGGGGTTCCTCGTCGCTGGTGAACTCCGCGTCCACCTCGCCGCCCTCGCTCCGGGGGCGGCGGAAGGTGGAGGAGCCGTCTTCCGAGGGCTCCACCTTCGCGGCCGGCTCCTGCGAGTCGAAGCGCCGGGCGTCCAGGAACGGATCCTCGCCCGGAACGGGCCCGACCTGCGTGAAGCGCACGGAGCCTGACATCAGCGTCTGCTCCAGCGAGCGCCGCACCCGCGCCGTCACCACGCGGCGCACCGGCGGCACCATCAGCAGGAGCCCCATCACGTCGGAGATGAACCCCGGCGCGATGAGCAGCGCTCCGCCCACCAGCACCAGCACGCCGTTGAGCAGGCCCTCCTCGGGCACGCCGCCCCCGCCCATGGCCTCGCGCCAGTTGCGGAAGACCTTCTCGCCCTGCTTCCGGGCGATGAGGCTCCCCAGCACGGCGGAGGCCGCCAGGAGGCCCAGCGTGGCCCCCAATCCGATGTGGTGCCCCAGGGTGATGAGCAGGTACAGCTCCGCCAGGGGCAACAGGATGCAGACGATGACGAGGGCCTTGAGCACGGGGGCACGTTAACGCCAGATTCACTCCCGCGCTCACTCCCCGTTCAGTTGCTCCATCAGGTAGCGCATCACGAAGAAGAGGATGGCGAAGCCGCCCACCGCGAAGAGCACCAGCCGCGTGCTCAGCGACATGCGCTCGGGCGGCAGGCCCAGCCTGTCCACCCGCGCGGCCCGGTCCATCGCCTCCTCCAGGCCGGGGGTGATCTCCATGGGCTTCGCGGTGCGCCGGTAGTGCTCCGTGCGCAGGTACTGCTCCACCACCCGCTCCGTGGCCGAGCCCGAGAGGACCTCTCCCAGCTGCGGGTCGAACAGCCGGAGCTGGGCCTTGTGGGCCAGGCCGGCGGCCTCCACCAGGACCTCGCGGATGAGCTCCTCGCGGTCCTCCAGCGGCACGCGCAGCTCCGTGCCCACCACCCGCTTGCCGTCGTGGAGGGGCAGCACCTCCACGGTGCCCACCCCCAGGTCCCACTCGCGCACGCCGTCCGGACGGACGGTCCCCGGGCGTGCGGCCAGGAGGGCGTCCACCCGGGCCGGGTCATAGGGGGCGCCTGGGGTTCGCGCCTGAAGGACCAACTCGTAACTCACGCGGGTTGCGAGTATACGCCGCGCGGTCTCCTTCAGCCTCTTTGCCTCCGGGAATGCCTCGATGAAGCCCACCTCTCCCC
>NZ_RAWL01000798.1:0-1282 GCF_003668885.1 Corallococcus sp. AB049A
CGCCGGTGGGGGAGGGGACGCGGGTGCGCGTGGACGGCGTGGAGCGCGCGCTGTCACGCGAGGTGCGGGTGTTGATGTTCCACAAGCCCGCGGGGCCGGTGGTGCACGGCTCGGATCCGGAGGGCGTGGGCACTGTCTTCGAAAGGCTGCGCGAGGTGCTGCCGCCGCAGCTTCAAGGCTTCGAGTGGTACGCGGTGGGCCGCTTGGACCGGGACACCACGGGCCTGCTGCTCTTCACCAACGATGAACGGCTGGTGCGGCACGCGACGGCGCCGGAGACGCACCTGCCCAAGCGGTACGTGGCGCGGGTGGAGGGGCTGCCCACGGAGGCTGCGCTCACGCGGCTGCGAGAGGGATTGACGCTGGAGGACGGCCCCACGCGTCCGGCGGAGGCCGCGCTCCGCGCACCCGGCGTGGTGGAACTCACGCTCACGGAGGGGCGGCATCACCAGGTGAAGCGGATGCTCGCGGCCGTGGGGCACCCGGTGCTCACGCTGCACCGCGAGGCGGTGGGGCGGGTGGCGCTGGACGTGGCGGAAGGGGCCTGGCGCGAGCTGACGGGCGTGGAGGTGGCGGAGGGCCTGGGGTTCCACGGGGACCGGTCATCACTTGATGATGGCGCTGACACGTCCCCTGGCGGGATGGGGCTCGGGGGCGAGCGACAGGAACAATAGATAGTGATCGCGGCTCTGCTTGCGTTTGGAGATGCGCTGATAGCTGTCGCCCAGAATGAGATGGCAGTCCGCATTCTGGGGCGTGAGCAGGACGCACATTCGTGCTGGGCCGAGCGCTTCGTAGTACTTCCCTCTCTTGGCGTACTCGGCGGCCCGCTTGGAGAACAACCTGCTCCAATCCCGGTCACTGCGCCCGGAGGCCGCCGAGGCTTGCGATGCAATCCCGGGCGACTCCTCGGTCAGCTGTCCCAGCAGGAGCACCACGTCGAATGGATCCGGATCGAAGTCCGATGAATACAGCAGTTCGATGGCTCGCGCGCGGTTGGGATCACCTTCGGGACTCAGCCGCACGAAGGCTTCGTAGTGTTCGGCGCTGGCTTGCAGATTCCGGAATCTGGCTTCAATCACGCTCAGGAACAGCCGGCACTGCGGCGCATCCGGGTGTTGGACAACGCAGTCGTTGGCGAGGACCTTCGCGGTATTGAAGTCCTGCTGTCCGATGAAGCCGCGGATCTTCGCCAGGTAGTCACCGACGGTGACCGGCTTGGAATTCTCGGCGCCCTCCGTGGGGCGGGGCGTGGCGGGAGGCGGAGGCGTGGCCTCAGGCG
>NZ_RAWL01000799.1:0-1273 GCF_003668885.1 Corallococcus sp. AB049A
GTGTGTGGTGGCGATGGACTCCGGGTGGAACTGGACGCCCCAGCGGGGGAGGGTGGCGTGGCGCAGGGCCATGAGGACGCCGTCGGGGGTCCAGCCGGTCTCCACCAGGTCTTCGGGCAGGGGGCGGGCGAGGCAGAGCGAGTGGTAGCGCACCACCTGGAAGTCCTGCGGAAGGCCCTGGAAGAGGTCCGTCCCGGTGTGGCGCACGGGGCTCAGCCGTCCGTGCATGACCTCGGGGGCGTGCTGGATGCGTGCCCCGTGGACGTGGCCCAGGCCCTGATGCCCCAGGCAGACGCCCAGGATGGGGACGTCCGCTTCGAGGAGTGCGTCGCGGCAGACGCCGAAGTCCGCCGGGTGGTCGGGCCGCCCCGGGCCTGGAGAGATGACGATGTTGTCGAACGCGAGCTCGCGCAGCTCCCGCCATGGGCGCTCGTCGTTGCGCACGACGAGGGGCTCGGTCCCTCCGACCTCCGCCAACAGTTGGAAGAGGTTGAAGGTGAACGAGTCGTGGTTGTCGATGAGGAGCGTCCGCTGCCGCACGGCGCGCACCTTACCCCTCGACGGGCGCCGGGAAGGCGCCGTTTCGAGCACGGCCGCCCGGTGGCCGTACCTGGCGCGCGCTGGTGCCTCGCTTGGGCTGCGGGGTCTGCTATCTTTCTTCCCATCGCACGAGTGGCGGAACTGGCAGACGCAGCGGACTTAAAATCCGCTGACTCGCAAGGGTCGTCCGGGTTCGATCCCCGGCTCGTGCAATTCTAACAGTGACTCACGGAAGTCAGAGCAGAGGGCGTTGGCAAGGGGCCGTCCTCGGCTGAGGTACATGGTCCGCGACCTCGGTCCCCATGCATTTGGGCAACCGCGTGGCATAGGCGCTGCTCGCGTCACGACCCAAGAAGAAGTAGGGCCGTACATGAGCAGATGGCCGATCGGCGCTGGAAACCCTTCTCTTCCACCTCGTCGCGAGTCAAGAGGCGCCGGAAGTTCTGGAGCAAGGCAAAGAGTCGCTCCACCTTCTAGCGCCGACGGTATTGACGCAGCTCAAGCCCATCTTGGGTCTTTGGCTTACGCCTTCGGCGACGCGGGGTAATCAGCGTCACTCCCTGTTGGTGCCACAGTCGCTCGTCGAGATTGTCGGCGTCTTAGGCCCATCCCTTTAAACATCTTGCTCGACGTAGTCGACGGTGCCGGCAGCGAGGACGCGTGATGTCGCGACCTGTCGGCGCACCTCGCTTCCTGGCGCGTAGCCCTTCTGCTTCCTTGGCTTCGGCCCGCG
>NZ_RAWL01000079.1:0-25020 GCF_003668885.1 Corallococcus sp. AB049A
GGAGAGGACCTGCGCCACGCCGACGACGGCCTTGTCTTCATTGGAGTGGTAGTAGAGGCACAGGTCCCCGGGCGTCATGGCCCGCAGGTTGTTGCGTGCCTCGAAGTTGCGCACGCCCGTCCACTCCGTCCTGCCGTCCTCCTCCAGCTTCGCGTACGCGTAGACGGAGGGTTCGCTCTTGATCAACCAGTACCGCGGAGTCGCCATGGCGGCGCACCCTAGCTCAGGGACTTGATGGAGTCCGTCCCTAGACTTCTTCAAACTCCGTCCCGGTGGCCCCCGTGCGTTCCAGGGCTTCTTTGACATCGTCCCGGACAATCAGTGCGATAGCCCAGCCCCGGGGGCGGAAGATCTTGGCGTCACCTACCTGCGCCGGGTCGATCCGCATCCCTCGCACGTCCCGGTATTTCCCCAGCTTCTCGGGTCGCCCATCTTCTGGGGTCCATTTCCTGACGTGCCTTGATGCTCGTTCGTCAATGCACTGAATGACTTGGGTCACCACGAGAATGAAGAACGGCTCAGGGTGGCCCTCTATCTCCACGGGCAGGGTCTGTACTTCCTCGGGGGCCAGCTCCGTGAGCGCGGAAGCCACTCGGGCGTGGACCACCGGGGCCGCGAACGCCGCGAGTGTGAAGTCGAGCGCCCTTCCGGGTACATCCATGGGAAGCCTCAAGCGTCCCATGTCAGGAAGTCGCTGGCCCCGATAGAACATCCAGGGGTCGTCCACCTTCTGGCCTTGAGCGTCGGTGGGCGTTCCGAGCACCCAACGGCCCGGAATGGTCATGTCATCGCTCAGATCGAAGTAGCGCCTTCCCATGTGAACCATTGTCGTGATCCTAGGTGCCGGTGACCAGCCTGTGGAGGTCGGACCCTGGAGTGGCGATTTCCCCCGCCAGGTCACGCAATTCCGCAGTCAGCGCTTCTCGGCATTGCTGCATGGTGCGACACCCCTCCGTTGCGTCATACAGGCGGCGGAGAATCACCCTGTGGTACGCCTGAGGGTGAGGTCCCTTGTGGCCTTTGACGCGGACAATGTTGGCCGGTTCGTCGAGGGACATGCCTGCCTTGTCGAAAATCTCCTGGAACTTGGGAGACCACGGGCCTTCATTGTTCGTGGCCTTCCACCACTTGTTCGTGGCGATGTGGTGGTCGTGCCCCGCCGCGTCCACCGGGGCGGCGGCCGTGCCTCCCATGGCCATTGCATTAGGAGCGAGTGCCACCGTGACGGCTTCGCCCGTCACCGCCACTGCCCCCACTTCGCCCACCGCGGCAAGGCGGATACCCGCGCGGCCCCCAGCCAGCGCCGCCGCCCGAGCAGAACCGGGCAGCGTCGGCACCTTCGCGGCGAAGCCTGAAGCCGTGTTGCCGACGGCCACTGTCGCCAGCAGCGCGAAGGCTCGCGCCGCGTTGCGACCCATCACCTTGCCGTAGCGCTCACCCGCATCGCGTAGCTCGTCGAACGTGGTGGCCCGGTCCGCCTCTTCCACCAGCCGTTTGAAGCCCGCTATCAGCGTCCAGAAGGTGTCCACCCCGAGGTAGACAATGGCTGTCGCCGTCATTACAGCAGCCAGGCCCTTGCTCACTGGCTCGGGCACCGACCAGAGGACCAGATAGAGGGTCATGGTCCATAGCGCCGCCGAGAGCGCCGCGTGCGGGTCCGCCATGCCTTTGAAGGCATCCAGCATCTCTTCCCGGACGGCACCTTGAGCCATGGCCATGGCCAGCGCATAGCGTCCGTCTCCGGTGACGGTGGGACTCTCCAACAGCAAACGCAGGCAGTCGCCCTTGCGCCCGGTGCGCTCGCACCAACGAAGATATGCCCGCGTCAGTTCCACCTCCGCTGACGGCATGTCGGAGGCCAGTGCAGCCCCCTCCAGTGGCGTCATCCGCCCGGTGCGAGGATCGAAGAGGTACGTGCCGCCGCGGGCGTCCACTCCCATCAGGCGCCGCGCGGCCTGCTGGGGATGGGTTGGGATCCTCACGCCCCACGCCAGCCTCGTGACGGCCGCTTTGAACTCGCGCCGTTCCACCTCCACCGGCCCGGCTTCGTCGCTGTGAGGCGTGAAGACGGCCGGCGGCCCCTGGCCCGTGTCCAAGCGCACGACGCGCCCTGAGGCACAGCCTGTCAGCCAGACCAGCAGGAGTAGGGCGACAGCGCGATGGATCCTCATCAATCCCCCAAATGGCAGAGAGCTTCATCCTCCAGGGCGACGCAGGACCACGGCCAGAACCCAGCGGATCGGGCCTCCACGCGTGCTTCGACTGTCTCCAGGGAGGGAAAAGGCAGTCGTCGGCACAATGCTGCTGTACCCTTCAGGTATGCACATGCCCTTTCTTTCTGTGGTGCTCATTTCCACGGGACTGACTTGTACGCCTGGGGCCACATCCGGAACGCTGATGGACGCCGGGACTTCAGGTCCCCCGGCCACGCGTCCCCCCGTGAGGATCCCCAATGGGGTCGTGGAGGAGCCGGGCATTGACATTGAGGCGTTGAAAAAACTGGATACCGACGGCGACGGCGTGCAGGACGGAGACGACAACTGTCCGGGCACGGTGAATCCCAATCAGGCGGATCAGGACGGAGACGGATTCGGGGACGTCTGTGAGCCCCAACCGCTTCCCGTCGATACCGCCACGACCCTGAGCGTCAGCCCGACCCCTGCTCGGGTGGGCCAACCCGTGACCATCACGCTCCAGGTGCGGAATGTCGGAACCGCCCCTGCAAAGTCCATCGTTGCGACGCTGGCGGCCGGCGGTGAGTTCTCGTTCGAATCGCACACGGAGTCACAAGGGAAGTGCGCCCACGACGCGTGGTGCGGCCTGCGCTGCCAATTGGGAGATCTGGCCGTGGGCGCGTCCGCGACCGCTACCATCGTCTGCGTGCCCCACGCTGCTGGAAGCCTGAAGCTCAGTGCCCTGGGGATCGTGGACGCCCTTGATCACGATGCTGATAGCAGCAATGACATGCCAACGTATCGCCTCACCATCCTCCCTTGAGCCGAGGACAAGCTCGGGCCTCTGGGCGCAAGGTGTTCGCGCTGGTCAGGCCTGCCTGGAGCACGTGTCCAAGGCGCGAGCCTGTCGCCACTTTCGTGACGCCGTGAGCCTGGGACATGCGAGGGCCGCCAGAGGGTTGCGGAAGCTCGAGAAATCATGATGCCGGCGGAGAGAACGCACCCCATGCCGACTCAACCCGTACTGCGGAGTCGCCATGGCGGCGCACCCTGGCTCAGGGAGGTGTTTCCCGCGCCAGCGCCGCGCCCTGGCGCCGGTGGAGTGCCAGGAGCTGCGCGTCGTCCATGGCGGAGACCTCACCCCGGGTGGGGTCCTCTTCCGTGTAGCCCACGCGCTGAGCGGCGTCGTTGAGTCCGACGTGGAGTTCCCGGACGGCGGTCCAGGTGGTCCGGTCGTCTTGGGCCTGGGCGCAGGGAAGGGGCGTCAGGATGCTGGCGGTCCCACTCGGGGGCAGCTGCTCTGGCAGCTCGTTGAAGGACAGGAAGGCGTCCGTGGGGATGCGCAGCGGTGACGCCGTGTTCGTGAAGCGGGCCACGACGGGGAGCGTGCGGACGTGGACACCGGCCATCCGCGTCGGCGTGGAGCTGGGGGGCCGGCCGTAGGTGAGGGTCGACATGTCGACCTGCACGGCGCACATGTCTGGATGAACGGATAGCATGAGGGCGTCGCCGCGCTGGATGTCGGCCCGGAAGTTGCGCGAGACGCCGACGGATGAAACCCGCAGGTAGATTTCATGGGGCCCGGTGGGAATTGGATAGACGAGGTGCTGGCCGTCATGGAGCACCGGCTCCAGGGGCTCGTTGTCCACACGCAGGTTGATGTCGCGGTCGGGGTCCTCTGTGTGGGTCACGATGTGGAGGGAACCGTTGCCGCCCTGGCTGACGAGCAGGATGCCTCCCATCACCAGCACCACGAGGAGGAGCCCCAGGCCGAGCAACATGGGCACCGGAGAGGAGGGGGCCTCCGGGACTTCCGGTGGTGCGAGCGTGGGGCCTTCCGGCGCGTGCGCGCCCAGCAGGGTGTCGCTCGTCGCCTGGGGAAGGTGACTGTCTTTGGTTTCGGTGAGGAGGGAGAACACCCACCGCACCAGGAGGACCAGGAGCAAGATTCCCAATGCCTCCAGCGCGTTGCCTTCGAGGATGTACCGGATGAGCCTGAGCATGCGTCAAGAACCCCTCAAGGTCGCCAGGTCGAGTTGCTCGATGCATCGGTCTCTGGACGCGGGGCATTGTACGCACCGAGCAGGGTGTCGCTCGTCGGTGGGGGCTCGGTGCGGGTGAGCCGGGAGTAGGCCCACTTTCCGGCGAGCGCCACTGTCAGGAAGACCCCGACCGCCTCCACGGTGCTGCCCTCACGGACCATCAAGGTGGCCGTGGCGACGACGAACCCGGTGTAGCTGATACGGGTGATTCCCATGGCTTTCCCCCCTGAAGGGGCTTTCATGGCACGTCAGATTTGGACGCGTCAAGGCAGGGGACCCACACCCCACAGGCCCACGGTCCCATCCCCTTGGGCCAGGGCGATGAAGCGGCCATCGGGTGAGAAGACCGCATCCCCCGTAGGGAGTTCGCTGTCGTCCGAGTGGCTGAACAGCACCTCCCCGGTATCGACGTGGTGGAGCACGAGGCCGCAGTTGTCAGTGGAGGAGCACATCAATTCTCCGTCCGGACTGAGGTTGAAGTTGCTCACGTAATAACCGTAGTCGTTGAAACGACTCAGGACGCGACGCTCATTCACATCCATCACCACGACCTCGTGGACGCCTCTCGCGACCAGGAGGGGCCGCGTGGGATGGAAGGCAACGCCCGCCGCGAACTGAAACCCCAGGGAATGAACCCAGGGATGAGAGCTGGCCTTCAGGTCCCAGAGGTAGAGGCCCGCCTGGTCATGGTCGTAATCATTCACGATCGCGGCCACGAAGCGTGAGTCAGGCGAGAATGCACACGCCTTGACCGTGGCGTGCCACTCAACGCCCAGCAGGTCACGAATCCATTTCCAGGCCGCCACATCCCAGAGAAGTGCCTCGCCGCGCTCCAGGATGGCCAGCAGGATGCCGTCCCGGGACATGGCCAAGCCGGTGGCGCACGCGGAGAGGGTTTGCTCTCGCAAGAGCGAACCGTCCGTCGTGGACAAGGCCATGAGCCGCGGACGCCAGGCGACAGCGGCCTCCGCGACCGGCGGCCCCGCGGTCACGATGTGATTCGAGCCATGGAAGAGGGCCTCGATGGGCCCCATCTTCAGCTCCACCAAGCCGCTGGCGACGTCCGTTGCTGAGTCCAGGTTCCACCACCGCAGGCGGGACTCCGAGGCGTCTTTGGCGAGCAGCCGGGTGCCCGAAGGGTCGAAGCAAAGCCTTTCCCCCCGGACGATCCCGAGTTCGGGACCCAGCTGCCGCAAACGCTTCAGTCCGGACACATTCGCCGGGGTGATGACTGCCTGGGTCAGGTCTGTCGAGCTCACGTCGTGTAGGCCGGAATGGAAAGAGTCACTTCACTGGCGGATGCCGCCATGGGCAGGGCGTGGACGCTCGAGGAGGCACGGCCTGACGACCGCGCGGCCCTCTTCGAGGCGTACCTCGCGGCGGCGCGGCTCGGGAAGCGGGAGGCCATGACGAACGTGGGGCTCCATTTCCTCTATGGCGATGGCGTCCGGCGTGACCCGAAGCGCTCCCGGATGTGGACCGAAAAGGCAGCCGCGCTGGGGGACGACGTCGCGGCGTTCAACCTGGGCCTCGCCTATGACAACGGACATGGCGTCCGGAAGAACAAAGGCCTCGCGGAGGCCTGGTATCGCCGGGCCGTCGCCCTGGGGTTCTCCGTCGCCGAGGGAAACCTGGCGCATCTGCTGTTCGAGGGCCCCGAAGCCCACCGGCAGAAGGAGGCGGTCCGGATCTACCGGAAGCTCGCGCGGCAGGGGCACCCGATTCCGGCATACAACGTCGGTCTGGCGTATGAGCTGGGAATGGGCGTCCGCAAGAGCCTGAAGCGAGCCACCGCGTATTACGAAATGGCCGCGAAGGGAGGCGACGTGGATGCGCAGCTGGCCCTGGGCTACAACCATCTCAATGGCATTGGCGTTCCTCCAGACGCCATGCATGCCTTTGGCTGGTATCGACTGGCGGCGGAGCAGGGGAACGCCAAGGCCTCTTTCAGCCTGGGCCAGATGTTCGCGCAAGGCCTGGGCGTGCCCCAATCCAAGGCGCGAGCCTCGCGTCACTTCCGCGACGCGGCGAGCCTGGGACATGCGCGGGCCGCCAGGTGGCTGAAGAAGCTGGAACAGCGCTGATCAGCCCACGTTCGTCTTGCTGAACACCCGCAGCGCCTCGGCCACGCTCCACGCCTGGGCGAAACAGCCTCGCGGGCGGTAGGGCTCCGTCGCGTCGAAGATCTCCGAGATTTGCCCAATCCCAGCGTGTGACAGGTGGTCTTCCATTCCAGACAGCAGGGCCCTCGCGGCCTTGATGTCCGGGGACACCTTCAGCGTCGCGTCCACGTAGTGGCCGATGAGCCAGCCCCACACCGTGCCCTGGTGATAGGCCGCGTCGCGGGCCCGCAGGTCCCCGTCGTACTTCGGTTTGTAGTCCCTGCTCCCCGGCGCCAGGCTGCGCAGGCCCACCGGTGTCACCAGCTCGCGGCGCACCACCTCCAGCACCTTCGCCCACTTGTCCCGCTTGAGCACCGGGTGCTTCAGCGAGATGGCGAAGACCTGGTTCGGCCGCACGCTCGCGTCCTCTCGGCCGTCCTCACCATCCACGAGGTCGTAGAGGCAGCCGCCCGCTTCGTTCCAGAAGCGCTGGTTGAAGCTGCCCTGCGCCTTCTCCGCCGCGCCCCGGTACGGCCCGGACTCCTCTCCCAGCCGCTCCGCCCAGCCCGCCATCAGCCTGAGCGCATTGAACCAGAGCGCGTTGAGCTCCACCGCCTTGCCCCGGCGCGGCGTCACCACCCAGCCGTCCACCTTCGCGTCCATCCAGGTGAGCTGGTAGCCCTCCTGTCCCTGCCTCAAGAGCCCGTCCGCCGGATCCACGCCGATGTTGAAGCGCGTGCCCTTCTGGTGGTGCGCCACGATGTCTCTCAACGTCGGGAACAGGTCGCGCAGGAGCACTTCGTCTCCCGTCTCCTCCAGGTAGCGGTCCACCGCGTGGAAGAACCAGAGCGTCGCGTCCGCCGTGTGGTAGACGCCCTCGTTCTCTCCGTCCGGGAAGTAGTTGGGAATCAGCCCGTCCCGCACGTAGTGCTGGAACGTGCGCAGGATGGCCGCCGCCTCGCGGTAGCGCCCCGTGGCCAGCGTCAGCCCGTCCAGGCTGATCATCGTGTCCCGGCCCCAGTCCGTGAACCACGGGTAGCCCGCGATGACGCTCCTCGCGTCCAATCCCATGGACCGCGCCCACGCGGCGTCCGCGGGCCTGGGCGGATCGATGATGAACTGGTCCGCCGCCAACACCAGACGCGCCGGCACTCCCGTGCGTGCATGCTCCGGCGCGCGCTCCAGCAGGCGCTCCTGCCGTCCCAATTCGCGCTCGAACACCTCCTTGGGATTGCGCTCCAAGAGGTGCCCGGGCTTCTCCGTCGTGAGCCCGAAATACAAAGTGCCCCCGGGCTTCAGCGTCGCCGTGAAGTAGCCCGGCGAGTGCTGCACCTCCGTGAAGTCGTAGCCGCGCGCCTTCTCCGTCCGCAGATGCTGCGGCGCGGACGTCTCCGCCAGGCTCACGTACGGCGCGGGCGCGTCCGAATACAGCCGCATCCGTTGAAGAGGGCCGTCCTCGCCGTTGCGCAGCTCCACCAGCGGGCCTCGCAGCGTGACGATGGGCTCCGCCACGTCCTTCAACAGCGGCCCGTCATGCGGACGCAGCGTCGGGAACGGCCGCAGGTGCAGCGTCACCTCCGGGCCGGACAGGTGCTCCCAGGCGAGGAACACCGTGTCCTCGCCGTGCACCATCACGCAGCGCCGCCTCAGCCGCGCGCGCCCCACCGCGTACTCCCAGACGGGAATCAGCCCCTCCAGGTGGAAGTGGCGCAGGTGCCTCGCGCCGTCGTCCAGTGCGCCGCCCTCCGCGTGCTCCTCGGAGGTGAGCCGGTAGCGCTCTCCGTCCACCAGCGCCGTCTCCTCCAGCCTCGCCATCAGCACCGTGCGGCCCAGCTTCTCCAATGTGGGGATGAACAGGCCGTGGTAGCGGCGCGTGTTGCAGCCCACCACCGTGCCGGAGGCGTAGCCTCCCCGGCCGTTGGTCAAGAGCCACTCGTGGTTCACGCCGCTGCTGAAGTCGGCGCCCTCCGGGAAGTCGAAGGACAGGCGGGGCAGGGCAGGGGTTGTCTCGTTCACGCCTTCGTCTCCTCCGCGAGTGCCGCCCGTCCCGCAGGCAACCCCTGGGCGGAGACGCGCGGGAAGGGTAGGAAGACGTTGCTCATGCAAGCCCGCGCCACACAGCGCATCTCCCGGCCCCCGGACTCGAGGGGGGGACAGCCGGGCAACCAGGCCCTCGTTTTCAAGACGAGCGCATGGGAATCCCCGCGCCCGGAGCCCTTGCGACCCGCTCCAGTGGACCGCACCTCACCTGGAGCCTTCAGGCCCACCCCGATTTCCCGAGGAGGCATGGCGTGGCCATCGTGAAGTCGTCGGGCATCAGCGGCCGGCAGCACAACATCGCCGAACAGGTCTTCTCCCGCGCCGCGGGCGCGCCGCTCGTGCCCGGCAACGACGTGCAGCTCCTGCGCGACGCGCGCGAGAACTACCCGGCCTGGCTGCGCGCCATCCAGCAGGCCCAGCAGTCCATCCTCTTCGAGAACTACATCATTGAAGACGACGAGGTCGGCCGGGGCTTCGCGGAGGCGCTGGCCGCCCGGGCTCGCGACGGCGTGCAGGTCCGCGTCCTCTATGACTGGCTGGGCTGCCTGGGCCCCGCGTCCCGCGACTACTGGCGCTTCCTGCGCGACGCGGGCGTGGAGGTGCGCTGCTTCAACCCCTTCCAGTTCGACCGGCCCCTGGCCTGGATGGGCCGCAACCACCGCAAGACGCTCACCGTGGACGGCGAGGTGGGCTTCGTCTCCGGCCTGTGCGTGAGCCACAAGTGGGTGGGGGATGCGGAGAAGGGCGTGGCCCCGTGGCGCGACACCGGCCTGGAGATCCGCGGCCCCGCCGTGGCGGACCTCGTGCGCGCCTTCGCCCAGGGGTGGAGCACCGTGGGCCCGCCTCTGGATGAAGAGGGCTGCCTCTCCGCTCGCGCCTCGCTGCCCCGGGGCGACGTGCCCCTGCGCGTGGTGGCCGGCGTGCCCTGGAGCGCGGGGCTGTTCCGCGTGGACCAGCTCATCGCTTCGCTCGCGCGCAAGCGGCTGTGGCTCACGGACGCGTACTTCGTGGGCACCGCCACCTATGTGCAGGCGCTCCGGGCCGCATCGCGCGATGGTGTCGACGTGCGGCTGCTCGTGCCCGGCAGCAGCGACATCCCCGCGCTGCGCCCGCTCACCCAGGCCGGCTACCGCCCCCTCCTGGAGGCCGGCATCCGCGTCTATGAATGGAACGGCACCATGCTCCACGCCAAGACGGCGGTGGCGGATGGCACCTGGGCGCGCGTCGGCTCCTCCAACCTCAACCCCGCCAGCTGGCTGGGAAACTCCGAAATCGACGTCGCCGTGGAGGACGCGGGCTTCGCCCGGTGCATGGAGGACATGTACCTCCAGGACCTGGAGCACGCGACGGAGGTGGTGCTCGGTGGAAGGGCGCGGCGCATGAGAGCCGCGCCGGCGCTGCCTCGCTCGCAGCGGCGGGCTGCCGGCCGGCGGGGCAGCATGAGCCGCGCGGCCGCGGGCGCGGTGCGGCTGGGAAACACCGTGGGCGCCGCCGTCACCAACCACCGTGAGCTGGGCCGCACCGAATCCAAGGTCGTCTTCGGCGCGGGCGTCGTGCCGCTGGCCCTGGCGGGCGTGGCGCTCTACTGGCCCCACGTCGTCGCCGTGCCTGCCGCGGTCCTGGGCGCGTGGGCGGGCATCGCCCTCTGGAGCCGGGCCCTGCGCCTGCGCCGCCAGGAGGCCCAGGGGACGCAAGCGCAGCCCCTGCCGGAGCACGAGGTGCCTCCCGGGCCCGTCGTCACGCCAGCCCCGGCGCTGCCGGAGGCGAAGGACTCCCAGGCTCCGGAAGCCGGGCCCCACCCGCATTGAAGCGAAGCTCCAGACACGACAAGGGCCCACGGGCCGGCAGCGGTTGGAAGCCTGGCTTCCCACTTCGCTGATCCGGCCCGGAGGCCCCTGTGCTTCCTACAGCGTTTCAGACGGCCGCTAGGCCTGCTTCGCGACGCCAGCGGGCTCCGCCGCCTTGCCGCTCAAGAGCGCGCTGCCGCCGTACAGGGCCAGGCCCACCATCCCCAGCACGCCCGCTTCGACGCCGTTGCCCATCGAGGCCCCCATCAGCCCCACGATGCTGGTTCCGAGCATGAAGACCACCCCCACCGCCCCTGCCACCTTGCCCATCCGCTGTCCCCCTCTGGACTGAATTGGACCCCAGAAACCGTTTCGCTGTCCGACGCCCAAGCCCTCTTCAAGAGCCGTGCCGGAGCTGTGGCATGGCGGGCTGAGAGGGAGCCCGAAAGGGCGTGGAAGGTGCGTGGCTTTCGTTGGGCAATCCTCTTCCACCCCGTGGAAGCGATCGGCAGAAAGCACAGGGGAGAACACCGGTGGCAGACCGGAATTTTTCCCGGATGCGCCGATGTGCGCCTTGTGTGGCACGCCGTAACCCATCGCATTCCAAGGGTTTTCCCACCTCCCTGCCGTTGGCACACGCGCTGCTAAGAGCCACCGCCAGAAGCGCGCTGCCCGGCCCTTCAGGGCGTGTGAGGGTGGCTCGCGCGGAACATCAGTGAACGAAGGAGAGCGGAAGATGGGAATGCGGCGCACGGGGTTCTGGACGGTGATGGGGATGCTCCTCCTGTCGGGTTGTGCTCACCAGCAGACGCTGAAGGTCGACAACGCGGAGCAGCCCTACCGCATCGGCCGCGAGGACGTGCTCGACGTGAGCGTGTGGCGCGACCAGGAGCTGTCGCGCACGGTGCCGGTGCGCCCCGACGGCTACATCTCCATTCCGATGGTGGGTGAGATCGAGGCCGCGGGCAAGACGCCCACGGAGCTGGCGGAGATGCTCAAGACGGGCCTGCAGCCGTACGTGCAGGAGCCGCGCGTGACGGTCATCGTCCGCGAGGTCAACAGCAGCCGCGTGTTCGTGACGGGGGAAGTGGCCCACCCGGGCGCCTACCCGCTGCGCGGCCGCGTGTCCCTGCTGCAGGCCATCGCGCTGGCCGGCGGCTTCACGGACTTCGCCAACTCCGACGGCATCGTCGTCATCCGCACGGACGGCAAGGGCGGGCAGATCCCGGTGCGCTACAGCGACCTGGTCTCCCCCGAGGGTGAGAGCGTCATCCTGCGGCCGGGTGACACCGTCGTCGTCCCGTGAGGCGGGACGGGCGGAACCTCTTCAAAGACAGACATCGGGAAGCTGCGAACGTGGGCGTGGGCAAGGACGGGAGGGCGGCGGTGAGGGGCAACTGGAAGCGGGCAGTGATTGCAGGCTGTCTCATCGCCGCACCGGCCGCGCAGGCGGCCACCCTGCTGGAGCCGCGGCTCCGCCTGACGGCGGAGGAGCGCTTCGACAATGACATCCGTCTGGGCGGAGCGGGCACCAACGGGCAGTTCATGACGAAGCTGTCGCCGCGGCTGGGTCTGGACGTGAAGAACGAGCAGCTGACGCTCGAGTCCTTCTACGCCACGGACCTCCTGGCCCGGCACGGCTCCGGCAAGACGACGGTGGACCACCGCGCGGGCGTGGGCTTCCGGGACGTGCTGTCCCGGCGGCTGCGGCTGGACGCCAGCGCGAGGGTGTTCCGTGTCACCGACCCCACGTCGCTGCCGCGCGACGGCCTGGCGCGCTCCACGGCGCCCACCTTCTATGCGCAGACGAAGGTGGGGCTCACGGCGCGCGCCACGGAGCGCCTGGACGTTCGCGGCAACTACATGTTCGAGGCAACGCGCATCATCGAGGCGGGCCGCGTGGCCGGCTATGCGCACACGCCGTCCGTGGAGCTGTGGTACCGCACCACGCGCCGGCTGTCCCTGGGCGCCGAGTACCGCTACCAGGGCTTCCTCTATGACAGGGATTACAGCCAGGCGCATGGCGCTTCCGCGGCCCTGCGCTACCGGCTGACGCGGCCCACCACGCTCACCCTCCGGGGCGGGCCGGTGCGCTACCTGCCTTCGGACGCGACGCGTGGCGGGTGGCTGCCCCGCGTGGCGCTGGAGCTGGTGCGCGAGGGCGAGCGGAGCGACTTCGGCTTCGCCGTGGGCCACGACCTGGTGGGTGCGAGCGGTTTCTCCGGCGCGGTGTGGGCGGATTACGCGTCGGTGATGGGGGCTCACCGTTTCACGCAGAAGCTGTCGGCCTTCGGGGCGGCCAGCTTCTTCCGCAACGGGACGGCTCCCAATCTGAATTACACGGAGTGGCGGAACACCACGAACGTGTCGCAGGGCTATGCGGTGGGTGGAGGCGTCGAGTACCGGCTGAGCCGGAAGCTGGCGCTGCAGGGGGCGTTCGACCGCATCGCGCAGGTGGGTGCGGCGGATGTCGCTGGGGCGGGGGACCTGACACGCAACGTGTTCGCCCTCCGTCTGGTCATGACAGCTTGGTAGGCAACTTTCGAGGATTCAAGGTGGAGGAGCGGATCATGGAGCGTGGGATGACGGCGGACCAGTTGCTTTCGGCGCTGTGGCGCCGCAAGGCCCTGGTGGGGGCGATCGCTGCAGCAATCTTCGTGTTGGGCGCGGCCATCGTGATGACCCGGCCGAGCATTTATGAAGCGTCCGTGGTGGTGCGCGTGGAGCCGCAGCGCCCCGGCGAGGAGATGGTCCAGCGCACGGTGAGCGAACTCATCGAGCAGCGGCTCGTGACGGTCCGCCAGGAGCTCTTGGCGCGGCCGGTGCTGCAGAAGGCCATCGAGGAGATGAACCTCTATCCGGAGCTGGTGTCCGATAAGGGCATCGAGGCGGCGGTGGAGCAGATGCGCAAGGACCTCACCGTGCGCGTCGAGGGCGAGACGGCCTTCGAGCTCACCTACGCGGGCCGCGACCCGCAGGTGGTGGCGCAGGTGGCCAACCGGCTGCCGGCCATCTTCTCCGAGGAGACCCTGAAGATCCGCCAGACGCAGGCGGCCCGCGCCACCGACCTCTTCACCGAGGAGATGGTCGCCATGGGCAAGGCCGTGTCCTCCTGGGAGACGAAGATCTCCAAGTTCAAGGTGGACCACCTGGGCGAGCTGCCCGAGCAGATGGAGATGAACATGCGCGGCCTGGAGCGCATCAGCGCCCAGCTGCAGACGAAGTCCGAGGAGCTGCGCAGCGCCGAGGCTCGCCGCTCCGACCTGGCCCGCGCCCGCAACGCCGCGGACAGCGAGGCCGGCCGGCTGGAGGCGGCGGAGAGCGGCCTGTCCCGCACCCTCACCCAGGCCAAGACGCAGTGGACGCCGGACCACCCGGAAGTGAAGCGGATGGAGCGTGAGCTGGGTGACATCAGCAGCCAGCGCAAGGACGCGGAAGGCCGCATGTTCGCCGAGCGCAACGAGCGCACCCGCGTGGCCACGCTCATCACCAACATCCAGAAGGACATCGTGGACCTCCAGAAGCAGGCCGAGGCGTACCAGGCGCGGCTGAACAACACCCCGCGCTGGGCCCAGGAGCTGGCGGTCATGAACCGGGACTACGAAATCGCCCGCACGAAGTACCAGAGCGTCGTCAGCCGCAAGGTGGAGGCGGAGATCGCCCAGGAGCTGGAGGCCAAGAGCGCCAAGAGCCTGTTCAACGTCATCTCGCCCGCCGGTGTGCCCAGCGCGCCTGCCCGCCCGGACCGCATGAGCGGCCTGCTCATCGCCGCCCTGGTGGCCCTGGCCCTGGGTGTCCTCACCGGCACCGTCCTGGAGATGCGTGACGACAGCCTGCGCGATGGTACCGAGGTCCGTGAGCGCTTGACGCTGCCTGTCCTGGCGGTGGTCCCGAACATGCAAGGCAAGACGGAGAAGCGGATTCTGATGCCGATGGCTGGGAGCAAGAACAGCGTCTCCTCGCCGACTTCCCTGAACTAATTGCCGACCCCCTACGGAAAGGATTGGAGAACTCAGATGGATTCGACGATGGAGCGGGCCGGTAACTTCCTCCCCCGCGTGGACGACAGCGCGGCCTCTAGCAACGCGGTGGACCGCCGGGTGGTGACGCTCACGGCCCCTGCTTCCGCGGCCGCCGAGCAGTACCGCACCCTGTACTACCGCCTGGAGCGCATGCGCGAGCAGCGCCCGATGAAGGTGGTGGCGCTCACCTCCGCGATGCCCGGGGAGGGCAAGACGGTGACGAGCGTGAACCTGGCCCTGGCCGCGGCCCGGGCGAACCCGGAGCGCCGCATCCTGCTGGTGGACGCGGACCTGCGCCGGGGGCAGGTGGCCCCGACGCTGGGCATGCGCAACAAGCAGGGCCTGGCGGAGCTCTTGGCCGGTGAGTGCGACGTGCGCGACGTGGTGCGCCGCTTCAACTCCACGCGCCTGGCGGTCATCCCCGCCGGCACCACGCCGGAGGAGAGCACCCAGGTGCTGGCGTCCGCCCGCATGAAGCAGTTCCTCAAGGCGGTGCGCGAGGGCTTCGACGAGGTGTACGTGGACCTGCCGCCGACGCTGCCGTTCGCGGACGCGGCCATCCTGGGCCACCAGATGGACGGCGTGCTGATGGTCATCCGCGCCAACGTCACCCCCTCCAAGGTGGTGAACCAGGCGGTGGAGCAGCTGGCGGGCGCGGCGCTGGTGGGCTGCGTGCTCAACGGGGCGGAAGTGAACGCGACCCCGTACCTGAAGAACTACGTGAAGAAGTAGCAGTCGGTTGTCGAGTGAAGTGATTGCGGCCCGACCCGCTCCTCGCACCGATGAGGTGCGATGGGCGGGGGGCCTGGAGCGGCGGCGGGTTGGGGTTGGAGGAGTCACGTGCTTCGCGTTTTCCACCACTATTTTTCAGCCAAGAAACTGACGTTCTTCCTTGCCGAGTCCTCGGCGATCGCGCTGGCCTGTGTCGCGGGTGCCGCGGCCTGCGCGGCCCTCTTCGCGCCCCTGGGCACCCAGCCCCCGTTCGCCACGATGTGGCCGACGCTGGTGGGACTGGGCCTGGCCTTCGTCGTCACCTTCCAGTTCACGCTGTACCTGTTGGACCTGTACGACCTGCGCATCGCGGCCGAGGACCGGACGCGCGGCTACCGCTTCCTCAAGGCCGCGGGCGTCACCGCGATGGTGGCGGGCGGCGTGATGCTCATCCTCCCGCTGGTGCTTCCGGTGGTGCTGCCTCCCGGGACGCTCCTGGGCGGCGCGATGGGCGCCCTGGCCGGCACCCTGGTGGTGCGCGTCTCCATCCGGGCGCTGGTCGGTGAACCCGACGCGGTGCTCGTCGTCGGTGACGGCCTCAAGGCCCGCGCGGTCGCGAGCGCCATCGAAGACGGCGGCGAGGGTTCCTTCCGCGTGGTGGCCCTGGTGGACCCGCGCAAGGTGGAGGAGCCGCTGGACGCGATGGCCACCCGCCTCAACGCCTCCTACGTGGTGCAGGCCGCGGATGACATGCGCGGCGCCAACTGGGTGGAGTCCCTGCTGCGCTGCCGGCTGGACGGGCGGCGGGTGTACGACGCGGCCGGCTTCTGCGAGCGCGTGCTGCGCCGCATCCCGGTGCAGTTCCTGCGCGCCAGCGACTTCGCCTTCGCGGATGAGATGACGGTGTCTCCGCTGCGCCGGGCCTTCAAGCGCGTGTTCGACGTGGCCGTGGCGTCGCTCCTCTTGCTCCTGGCGTCGCCCTTCCTGGTGATTGTGGCGCTGGCCATCAAGCTGGACTCCAAGGGCCCCGTCTTCTACCGGCAGGACCGCGTGGGCCTGGGCGGCCGGGCGTACCCGCTCTGGAAGTTCCGCAGCATGCGCACCGACGCGGAGAAGAACGGCGCGGTGTGGGCGCGCTCCAACGACGACCGCGTCACGCGGGTGGGCAGGTTCATCCGCAAGACGCGCATCGACGAGATTCCGCAGGTGTTCAACGTGCTGCTGGGCCACATGAGCTTCGTGGGCCCGCGTCCGGAGCGTCCGGTGTTCACCGAGCAGCTCAAGCAGCAGATTCCGTTCTACGGCCTGCGCGAGGCGGTGAAGCCGGGCATCACGGGCTGGGCGCAGATCCGCTACCCGTACGGCGCCTCGGTGGAGGATGCGCGCAACAAGCTGGAGTTCGACCTGTACTACGTGAAGAACGGGTCGCTGTTCCTGGATGTCGGCATCATCTTCCATACGGTACGGCACGTGCTTCTGGGACGGGGCGCCCGGTAGACGGTTCAGCAGTGGATGTTGGGGACGGTCCGCGGCCTCCGGTTGTCGGGGGAGGCCGGGATGCGAAGGGTGGAGCCATGGATTGGGATGGGCGAGGGGGTCGGAACATGGTGGGCATGGACGTGGACGCACCGTTCTCAGAGCAGTGGAGCCAGGACGACGCGCGCAACAAGCAGCAGGCCGTGGAGCGCAACGAGCTGCTGCAGGCGCCGAAGAACCGTCCCACGCGCATCGTCGCGATGGGTGGCGGGACGGGCCTGCCCATGGTGCTCAAGGGGCTGGCCCGCCGCGCGGCCCCCAAGGCGGGGCAGCCCGGCGTGGACATCACCGCGGTCGTGGCGATGAGCGACGACGGCGGCAGCTCCGGCCGCCTGCGCCGCAACCACGGCATGCTGCCCCCGGGCGACATCCGCAACTGCCTGGTGGCGCTCGCGGGTGGCAAGAGCGCGCTGAAGGATGTCTTCCAGTACCGCTTCGGCGGCGCGAAGGGCCTGGCGGGCCACGCGGTGGGCAACCTGCTCATCGCGGCGCTCGCGGAGCTCAAGGGCGACTTCCTGGAGGCGGTGCGGCTGTCCGGGGAGCTCCTGGGCGCGAAGGGCCAGGTGCTGCCCAGCACGCTCGCGTCGGTGCAGCTGGTGGCCCAGATGCATGACGACACGGAGGTCGTGGGCGAGCGCAACATCTGCCGTGCCCAGGGCCGCGTGCGCCGCGTGTCGCTCAGCCCCCGCTCGCCGCCGCCGGTGGACGGCCTCTTGGAGGCCATCTACTCGGCGGACCTCATCGCCATCGGGCCGGGCTCGCTGTACTCGAGCGTGCTGCCCAACCTGCTGGTGGACGGCGTGGCCCAGGCGCTGAAGGAGACGCGCGCGCTGAAGGTCATGGTGGCCAACCTGATGACCCAGCCGGGTGAGACGGACGGCATGAACTGCCTGGACCACGTGCAGGCCGTCATCGACCACGTGGGGCCGGTGCTGGACGCGGTGCTCGTCAACGGCCGGATGCCTTCGGAGGAGTCCATCCAGCGCTATGCGCGCAAGGGCTCCTTCATGGTCACGGCGGAGACGCGGGAGCTGCTGTCCTCCGGCGTGATTCCGGTGCAGGCGGACCTTCTGAAGGAAGGTTCCAAGATCCGACACGACAGCCGCAAGGTCGCCGCCTGCCTGCTGAAGATGGCGCGCAGCGGGTTGTAGGCCGCGCCGTCCATCACCACCTTGGGGCCCGCTCACATGGAAGCCATTCAACTTTCGGCCGCCAGCCAGGTCGTGGAAGTCAACGACCGGGCGGCCTTCATGTCCCTGGAAGCCGAGTGGAACCAGCTCGTGGAGACCACCTCCCACGAGCTGTTCTACCGGCATGAGTTCCTGCGGCTGTGGCTGGACAACTTCGCCGCCGGCTCGCGCATGCGCGTGCTGCTCCTGCGCGGCGAGGATGGAACGCTCAGCGCCGCGCTGCCGCTGGTGGAGGAGCGCACGTCCATGTACGGCGTGCCCGTCCGCCAGCTCACCTCCGCGGCCAACGCGCACTCCTGCCGCTTCGACATGCTGGCGCGGGAGCCGGACGCCGCGGCCCGGGCCTTCCTCGCGCACCTGCGCGAGACGGGCGGCTGGGACGTGCTGCGGCTGACGGACGTGCCGGACGGCGGCGTGGGCTTCCGCCTGCTGGAGGCCGCGAAAGAGGGCGGCCTGCCGGTGGGCGAGTGGGAGTCGCTGAACTCGCCCTACGTGCCGCTGCCCGCGAAGAAGGAAGCGTACTTCGCGAAGCTGCCGTCCAAGTTCAAGGCCAACT
The DNA here is from genome assembly GCF_003668885.1 of Corallococcus sp. AB049A. Taxonomy (NCBI): domain Bacteria; kingdom Pseudomonadati; phylum Myxococcota; class Myxococcia; order Myxococcales; family Myxococcaceae; genus Corallococcus; species Corallococcus sp. AB049A. Next base: position 18,161 of record NZ_RAWL01000079.1, read on the forward strand.
GCCGCCGCCGGCGCCGCAAGCTGGAGGAGAAGGGGAAGGTCACCTTCGAGCGCGTCTCCGGTGGGCTGGATCTGGAGGGCACCCTGGAAGAGGGGCTGCTGCTGGAGCAGAGCGGCTGGAAGGGCGCCAACGGCACGGCCATGGCGCAGGACGCGAAGACGCGCGGCTTCTACACGGAGCTGGCGCGCGACGCGGCCTACCGCGACCGGCTGGCGCTGTACTTCCTGCGCGTGGATGGACGCGCGGTGGCGTTCCAGTACGGCCTGGAGTTTGGCGGGCGCTACTTCCTGCTCAAGCCCGGCTACGACGAGTCCCTGAAGGAATGCAGCCCGGGGCAGCTCCTGATGGAGGAGGTGCTGGGGGACTGCCTGGAGCGGGGGCTCACCGAGTTCGATTTCCTGGGGCCGGACATGGTGTGGAAGCGCGACTGGACGGATCAGGTCCGGCGGCACACCTGGCTCTATGTGTTCAATGACACCGCCTTCGGCCGGGCCCTGTGCGCGGCGAAGTTCCGGTGGGTACCGGCGGCGAAAGAGGTGGTGGCGCGATGGAAGAAGTGAAGACGACTGACAAGCTGTTCGTGCCGTCCCTGCCCACGCTGTGGCCGCACATGCTGATGGCCCCGCCGCGTCCGGGCGCGCTGCCGCCGTTCTCGTCTCCCAACGCGCGCTACTTCTACTTCGCGCGCAACGCCGTCTGGCTGACCATCAAGATGCTGCGCCTGGATGGCGGCGAGGTGCTGATGCCCGCCTACCACCACGGCGTGGAGGTGGAGGCGGTGGTGGACGCGGGCGCCATCCCGCGCTTCTACCGCGTGGGCAGCCGCTGGGACGTGGACGTGGTGGACGTGGCCAAGCGCATTACGCCGAAGACGCGCGCGCTCTACCTCATCCACTACGCGGGCTTTCCGGGGCCGGTGGACGCCATGCGCAAGCTGGCGGACGAGCACGGCATCCCGCTGATTGAAGACTGCGCGCTGTCGCTCCTGTCGTCGGACGGCGCGACGCCGCTGGGCACCACGGGCGACGTGGGCATCTTCTGCCTCTACAAGACCCTTCCGGTACCCAATGGGGGTGCGCTGGTCGTCAATGGCAAGCGTTCCTACAGCCTGCCGGAGCCGCCGGCTCCGCCGCTGGCTTCCACCTTCAGCCACACCGTGTCCGCGCTCTTGCAGAACCTGGAGCTGCGCGGCGGGGCGGTGGGCCGGGGGCTGCGCGGCCTGGTGCGCTCGGTGGGGCACGGGGCGGTGAAGGCCGCGAGCGTCGAGCGCGTGGCCACGGGCACGCAGCACTTCGACCGGCGCCACGTGGACCTGGGCATGAGCCCGCTGACGAAGCGGATTGCCCTGGCGCAGGATCTGGAGGGCATCGTCGAGGCGCGCCGCCGCAACTACTTCCTCCTGCTGGGCCGGCTGCGCGACGTGTCGCCGCCGCTCTTCAACCAGCTGCCCGCGGGCGTGAGCCCGCTGTTCTACCCGATGGTGGTCCAGGACAAGGAGCTGCTGCTGGCGAAGCTGCGGGAGAAGGGCATCGACGCCATCGACTTCTGGAAGCGCTTCCATCCGGCGTGCGACCCGTCGGAGTTCCCGGAGGTCGCGCAGCTGCGGCGCACCATCCTGGAGATTCCGTGTCATCAGGACCTGTCTCCGGAAGTGATGGGGCAGGTGGCGGACGTGGTCCGGGAGGCGCTGAAGTCCGAGCGCCGGCCGAGCAAGCGCGCGTCGTGAGGGAAGAGTTGGCTCCCGGGTTGCAATGGCCCCCGGGGGCCGGGGCAGTGCTTCGGGAAAGGCATCGGGGTGACGCGGTGATCCGCGAAGACGAGTTGACGTCGGGGCCGAGGTTGTCGCCGCGGCTGGACGTGGCGGCGGTGGGCAGTGCCTCGCAGCTGGCGGGGATGCGGGCGGAGTGGAACTCGCTGATGGACGCGAGCACCGCCGGTCCGTTCAACGCCGGGGAATGGCTGTATCCGTGGTGCCGGCGCATCTCGCCCGACGTGCGGCCGCTGGTGCTGACGGCGCGCGACAGGCTGGGCACGCTGGTGGGCCTGTTGCCGCTGGGCCTGGAGCACCGCTGGGTGAACGGCGTGCCCGTGCGGCGCCTGGGCTTCCTGGGCGAGACTCACGTGGGCAGCGACTACCTGGACGTGGTGGCGCGCAAGGGCCGCGAGGCGGAGGTGGCCCGGGCGTTCTTCAACGTGCTCCAGGGGCTGCGCGACGAGTGGGACGTGCTGGATTTGACGGACCTGCGCGAGGGCTCCACGACGCTCGGCGTGGCGCGCGAGGTGTTTGGCGACGTGCGCGTGACGGAGCGCTACGTGTGCCCGTACGAGACGCTGGTGCCCGGCGAGCCGTTCGACGCGTTCCTCAAACGCACGGGCCGGCGGGACAACTACCTGCGCCGGCGCAAGTGGCTGGAGAAGCAGGACGGCTACCGCATCGAGCGCACGGAGGCGCCGGGCCAGCTGGCCGGGCCGATGACGGACTTCTTCCGGCTGCACGCGCTGCGCTGGTCGTCGGATGGCGGTTCGCAGGGCATCAAGGGCGCCGGTGTGGAGGCGTTCCACCGGGACGCGACGCAGTGGCTGGCGGAGCGGGGCCGGCTGCGGATGTACACGATGAAGGTGGGCGGCCAGGCGGTGGCGTCCGTGTACGGCATCCTGCATGGCCAGACGTTCGTGTACTTCCAGTCCGGGTATGACCCGGCGTGGCGCAACCGCAGCGTGGGCCTGGTGCTGGTGGGCGAGACGTTCAAGGACGCCATCGACATGGGCCTGACGGAGTACGACTTCCTGCGAGGCACGGAGACGTACAAGGCCGACTGGGTGACGAAGCAGCGCCAGACGGTGTCGCTGCGCGCGCACGGCGCCAGCTTCGCGGGCACGTGGTTCACGCGCTCCGAGGAGTGGGCCCGCCAGACTCGCAACGCGGTGAAGAGCGTGCTGTCGGACGAGCTGGTGGAGAAGGTGCGCAGGTTCCGCAGGCGGAAGGCCGCGGTGAATTGACGTCCGGGGGCGCACTGGCGGATCCTGGCGGGTGCCATGGAGAAGCTGCGCTGCGCCGTCCTGGATGACTATCAAGGTGTTTCGACGAGGCTCGCGGATTGGTCCTCCGTGAGCGCACAGGTCGAGGTGACGGTGCTCCGCGAGCACTTCTCCGGTGAGGAGGAGTTGGTCGCGGCGCTGTCGCCGTTCGACCTGCTCGTCGTGATGCGGGAGCGGACTCCGTTTCCCGCGGCGCTCCTTGGAAGGCTGCCTCGGCTGCGATTGCTGGTGACGACGGGGATGCGGAACGCGTCCATCGACGTGGCCGCGGCCACCGCGCGCGGTGTGACGGTGTGCGGGACGGCGAGCGCGACCGAGCCTCCGGTGGAGCTGACGTGGGCGCTGATATTGGCGCTCGCGCGGAACGTGGTGGGGGAGAGCACGGCGTTCCGGCAGGGGGGCCCGTGGCAGCACTCGGTGGGCGTGGACCTGCACGGGAAGCGGCTGGGGCTTCTGGGATTGGGAAAGATTGGGAGCCGGGTGGCCCGCGTCGGTCTGGCGTTTGGAATGGACGTCGTCGCGTGGAGCCCGAACCTCACGGAGGCGAAGGCCGCGGAGGTGGGCGTGACGCGGGCCGTGTCGAAGGAGGCGCTCCTGGAGACGAGCGACTTCGTGTCCATCCATCTGGTGTTGGGCGAGCGCTCGCGGGGGTTGGTGGGACGCGCGGAGCTGGCGAGGATGCGGCGCTCGGCGTACCTCATCAACACGTCACGCGCGGCCATCGTGGATCAGGCGGCGCTGGTTGAGGCGTTGCAACAGGGTGTCATCGCGGGCGCGGCGGTGGATGTCTTTGAGACGGAGCCGGTGCCCGTGGACGACGTGCTGCGGAAACTGCCGAACCTGCTGGCCACTCCGCACCTGGGCTACGTGTCCCAGGGGAACTACACGACGTACTTCCGTGAAGCCGTGGAGGACATCCGCGCGTTCCTGGATGGCGCGCCCATCCGCAGACTGGGGTGAGGCTCAGGGGAGGTTGTCTGCATAGCTGGTGAAGAGCGCATCGAAGAGCGTTGTCTTCGGAGGGGACTTCCGGCCCACGAAGACGGGCGCTGGATGGTTGGCGATGTCAGGGGGCAGCAGGCTCAAATCCATCGTGGACTCCATGAGTCTCGCCATCGTGACCGCTGGCTCTACCGCGGGAGGCTCCAGGTCGAGCTGCCGGAAGATCCGGCGCTCGCCGTACTCAAACTGGACCCGGTACACGGTGTAGACGGGCGCGATGATGCTGGCGCAGCCGACGTAGACCCAGTGCACGCCAGAGCGCTCGGGAGTACGCCTGGGATAGATGGCGCACCAAAAGGATGCGTCCCGGGAAGTGGTGATGTTCCCGACGCTTTTCTCTGGAAACGTTGTTCTGAGTTGCTCGATCAGGACGTCCCAAGAGCCAGGCGTTTCCAACTTCGTCTGCCAGAGCTCATGGAGCCGATGTTCCTCGGGCGAGAGCTCCTGATTGGGGTCTTCTTGCGAGGGCCAATAGGTCCGCGCAATCTCCAGCAGCTTCTCAATGGATGGAACCATGGGCTACATCCCTCCACGTTTGGATGGTCCTGTAGGTGTCACCACCACGGGCTTGATGCCCGATGTGCAGGCCTTTGGGACCCGTGCCCCCTTGATGGCGGCATTGAGCGTGAGTTCGTAGAAGGACCTGAACTCTTCGCAGGCAATGCTGATGGGAGTGGCTGGCGTCGCCGCGGAAAGGGTTGCCCTCGCGGCTTGATTGGCACAGCTCGCGGAAAGGCTTTGCGCCCGTTCGGTGGAGATGAATCCCTGCGCGTCATTGGCGATGGGCATCTCCACGCCGAACCTGCAAAGGAACATCTCCCCTGTGTCTCGGGCGATGCCGACGTGCAGACACGCTGCCCGCCATCCGCCTGATTCTCCGCCCTCCCACTTCACCACGTCATGAAAGACGAAGTGACGGGGGCGCAGGGCGCCCTCCACATACGTCGCGGAACCGCCTGTCGCGCAGGCGGATGACAACGCAACGATGCACAGCGCGACAGCGGCCTTCCTGACGCCGGATGCACCCATGGCCCACCTCCAGGGGTGACACACTCACGGCGCTCAGCGTACGCCTATTGCTGCGCGACCTCCGCGCGCAGCTGGGCGATGGCGGGGGCCAGCTGCGGGGGCTGCATGTTCTTGGGCACTTCCACCGTGAATCGTTCGAAATGCGCCAGCGCTCCTGCCTTGTCGCCCCGGCGCAGCGACAGGCTGCCCAGGAAGATGAGCGCCTCCTGCGCGTCCGGCCACGTGTCCACCAGCTCCGTCAGCTCCGCCTCCGCGCCCTGCAGGTCGCCCTGCGACGCCGCGCGCAGCACGCCCCGGTGCACCCGCAGCTCCACGTTGAACGGATCCACCGCCAGGCCCTTCAGCGTCACCTTCAGCGCCTCGTCGAACTGCTGCTGACGGATGAGCTCGTGGCTCAGCATCGACGCGGCCTCCACGTCGCCCGGGTTCGACGCCAGCCGCTGACGCGCCTGATCCAGCTCGTCGTTCATCTCGGGCATCTGCGCCTGCTGCTGCGCCTGGGACATGCCCGGCGGCGTCGCGCCCGTGCCCATCTGGCCCTCTTCGCGCGGCTTCTGCTCGGAGACGAGCAGGTAGCCCAGCCCTCCGAAGAAGACCACCACGCCCGCGCCCCACATCGCGCCCACCATCTGCGGGTTGCGCGACGCCCAGCCCGTGGGCGCCGGCACGTTGCGCGCGGGCGCCTTCTCTCCCGCGGCCTGCCGCTTCAGGTGCTCGTCCTTCGCGCGCAGCGCGGCCGCCGCTTCCTTCTCCAGCCGCGCCTTCTCCGCCGTGTAGTGCTCCGCGCTGAAGTGGTGCTTCTCCGCCTCCAGCGTGCGCAGCTGCTCGATGAGCGACTGCGCCCGCTGCGCCAGGTCATCCACCGTGCCGTCCGTCTTCGGCGTGGCGTCCGGCAGCGCGCTCCCCGTCTTCATCTTCATGTAGAGGAGCCACGCGGCCGCCAGCACGAAGGCGACCGAGAGGACGATGATTCCGGGCAACCAGTTGGTGGGCTCGGGCTGCATGGCTTAGCGCTCCAGCTCCCGGCGCACGGCCTGGAGGTAGGGGTCCGCATCGTCGGTGGACGGCGCGGGAGTGGAAGGGGAGGAAGCCTGGGTGGCTTGCGCGCCGGCGGCGCCCTCGGGCAGGGGCTGACGCTGCTTCAGGATGACGAAGAGGCCGCCCAGCACCAGCGCGACGGGCCCCAGCCACACGAACCAGTTGAAGCCCTCCGCGCGCGGCTCCAGCAGCACCCACTCGCCGTAGCGCGCGACGAAGTAGTCGACGATCTCCGTGTCCGTCTTTCCGTCGGAGACCAGCTCGCGCACCTTGTCCAGCTGGGCGCGCGCCATGGAGGACGGGCTGTCCGCCACCGACAGGCCCTGGCACACCGCGCAGCGCAGCTTCTTCGCCAGCTGCTGCACCCGCGCCTCCTGGGCCGGCGCGAGCGGTTCACTGGCGGCCTGCTGCGGCGCGAACTGCCCCGTGGCAAGGCTCAGGGCGAGGGTCAACGAGACGAGGACGGCATTCATCGGGGGCTCCAGCGGGGGCCGTCCCTAACTACCGCCCCCTGACGGGTATTGCACAGGGAATCCTGGGCCGCACGCCCGCCGCCCGGGCAGCCCCCTGTGGCACTTTCGAAGGCCTCAGCCCCGGTACGCCGGGTCCTGCTCGGTCTCCAGGTCCTGGTCCGGGTCGTACGGGTCGTCCTCGGGAGGCAGCAAGCCCTCCGGCTCGTCGCGGCCCAGCGCGTGGCGCACGGCGAAGAAGCCCACCGCCCCCAGGCCCAGGACTGTCTCTTATACCCATCT